>JAGHTH010000060.1 GCA_018065365.1 Candidatus Coliplasma caballi | reverse complement strand
TTGAGGATGATCTGGCAGATGTTTGCGTAGGTTTCGACGTTGTTGATGACGGTGGGTTTGCCGAACAGACCTTTGACCGCCGGGAACGGAGGACGGGGTCTTGGCTCGCCGCGGTTGCCCTCGATAGAGGTCAGCAGAGCGGTTTCCTCGCCGCAGACGAACGCGCCCGCGCCAAGACGGAGCTGAATGTCAAAGTTGAAGCCGGTGCCGAAAATGTTCTTTCCGAGCACGCCTGCCGCTCTTGCCTGCTCGATCGCGATGGTCAGACGCTTCACGGCGATCGGGTACTCTGCACGAACGCAGATGTAACCCTCGTCGGCGCCGATCGCGTAGCCGGCGATCGCCATTGCTTCGAGAACGGTGTGCGGATCGCCTTCCAGAATGGAACGGTCCATGAATGCGCCGGGGTCGCCCTCATCGGCGTTGCAGACGACGTACTTCTTGGGAGCGGGGTTCTTCGCGAACAGCCACTTCTTGCCGGTGGGGAAGCCCGCGCCGCCTCTGCCGCGCAGACCGGAATCCAGCACAGTCTGAATGACGGTGTCGGGAGTCATTTCGGTCAGCGCCTTTGCGAGTGCGCGATAGCCGTCCACGGCGATGTATTCGTTGATGTCTTCGGGATTGATCTTGCCGCAGTTCTTGAGCGCAAGGCGGAGCTGCTTGTGATAGAACGTGATGTCGAACAGAGTGGGCTGTTTGCCTTCCTCCAGTTTGAGATCGCCGATCTCTTCATAGACCAGACGTTTCACGGGCTCGCCGTTTTTGAGGTGGCTCTCCACGATTTCGGCGACGTCGTCCGCCTGGACTTTGCTGTAAAACGTTCCTTCGGGATATACGATGACGATCGGGCCGAGTGCGCACAGACCGAAGCAGCCGGTTCTGACGACTTTGACCTGATCCGCGATGCCGAGACGTTCGGATTCGGACTTAAACAGTTCTGCGAGTTTGACGCTGCCGGAAGAGGTACAACCGGTACCGCCGCAGATCATGACGTGATGAACGCCTTTGCCGGGCTTGCCGGTCGCAACGCGGAGCGCCGCGGTGCCCTGGCCTTCTTCCCGAATACGGGTAAGTTCTTCGAGATTCATAGATTCATTCGTCCTTTCCTATCAATATTTTGCGAGAATGTCTTTGACGTCCGAGGGAACGAGTCTTCCGTAAACGTCATCGTTGATCATCATGACCGGTGCCAGACCGCAGCAGCCGAGGCAGCGGGTATCCTGAATGGAGAACTTGCCGTCCGGCGTAACCTCTCCGCTTTCAATTCCCAACTGTGCCTTCACGGCATCCAGGACTGCCTTGGAACCCTTGACGTAGCAAGCGGTACCGGTGCAGACGCTGATGACGTAATCTCCCTTCGGTTTCAGAGAGAACTGCGCGTAGAAGGTCGCGATGCCGTAAACGTCGGAAACCGGGATATTCAATCCGTCCGCGATCACGGTCATCGTCTCGAGCGAAAGATAGCTGAAAGAGTTCTGCGCGTACTGCATGATGGGCATCAGAGGCCCGTCGATGTCCTTGTGCGCGGCAATGTAAGCTTTCAGATCTTCCGTCTTGCTTGCGATTTGCTCTTTGGTAAGTGCCATACACTTTTCCTCCTGATATATAATCTCTTTTTTATTTCAAAAAATTCATCGGTCGGAAGCGCCGCCTCCACAAAAAAAGACCTTCTTTGCGAAAAGGCAGATTACGACCTTTTTTTCTCTTGTCATTATAATCTAATTCCGTTCCGTTGTCAAGTCATTTCGCCCAAAAAAACGTGGCAATTTCAGGAGAAAAGACTTTTCTTTCCCCGCTTTTTCGGAAACGCCTTGCTTTTCGTTTTTTTCTATGGTATAATAACGTCCGGAAAGAAATTTTCATTCGGAAAGGATGGGTTTTCGGCAATGGTTCAGAACAAAAATTGGTGGCAGGACAAAATCGCCTATCAGATCTATCCGCGCTCTTTCATGGACGCGAACGGCGACGGCACCGGCGACCTCAAAGGCATCACGCAGAAACTCGATTACTTAAAAGACCTCGGCGTCGGCATCGTATGGCTCTCCCCCGTCTATCGCTCTCCGATGGACGACGGCGGCTACGACATTTCGGACTACGAGGACATCGACCCGCTGTTCGGCAGCATGGCGGACATGGACGAACTGCTCCGCGAAGCGAACAAGCGCGGCATCAAGATCTTAATGGATCTGGTCATCAACCACTGTTCCGACGAACACCCGTGGTTCAAAAAAGCCCTCGCCGATCCGAACAGCGAGGAAGCGACCTATTTCTACTTTGTAAAGAGCGGCAAAAAGCCGCCGAACAACTGGCGTTCGATGTTCGGAGGCAGCGCGTGGGAGCCCGTCGGCGACGGCCGCTGGTACCTCCACCTGTTCTCCAAAAAGCAGCCCGATCTGAATTGGGAAAACCCGGTCTTACGCGAAAAGCTCTACAAAATGGTCCGTTTCTGGCTCGACAAAGGGTTGGGCGGCTTCCGCATCGACGCGATCGTCCACATCAAAAAGCAGCCCGGGCTTCCTTCGGGAACGCCCGACGGCAAAGACGGCATGGTGGGCTGTTTCGCCTTCGCGCGCAACTACCCCGGCATCGGCGATTTTCTGACCGAACTGCGCGAGCAGACCTTTGACCGCTACCCCTGCGTAACGGTCGCCGAAGCGGCAGGCGTCCCGAACGAGCAACTCGGCGAGTACGTCGGCGAGAACGGCTATTTCTCGACGATGTTCGACTTTTCCTACTCCGAGCCGTACAACTACGGCCACGGCTGGCACACCTGCAAAGCGCCGGGCGAGTGGGATTTCCGCGCATGGCGCGACAAAATGTACGCCTCCCAGCTCGCGACGCAAGAGATCGGCTACGGCACGGTGTTCTTCGAAAACCACGATTACCCCCGTGCGATCCAAAAATTCATTCCCGAAAAAGATCACTCTCCCGCGGTACAGAAAATGCTCGCGCAGACCTATTTCTACCTGCGCGGAATGCCGTTCATCTATCAAGGCCAGGAACTCGGCATGACCAACGCCCGCTTTGATTCGATCGACGAGATCAACGACATTTCAACCAAAAACCACTATAAGCTTGCCCTCGCGGACGGGCTTTCCCCCGAGGAAGCGATCGTCAAGGTGCGCCGCTACTCCCGCGACAACGCCCGCGTGCCGTTCCCGTGGGACGACTCCGCAAACGGCGGCTTCTCCCCCGCCGGCGTCAAGCCGTGGCTCCGCGTGCATCCCGACTACCAAACGGTCAACGCCAAAGCCGAGCAGAACGACAAAAACAGCGTGCTTTCGTTCTACAAGGAAATGGTCGCGATCCGCACCGGCAAAGAATACGGCAAGATCCTGCGGCAAGGCACTTTCGCGCCGATCCTCAAACGCTGCGGCAAACTGATCGCCTACACCCGCACCTGTGAAGAATGCGGCAGAACGCTCGCCGTCGTCGCGTCCTACTCCGACAAGCCGCGCACCCTTCGCCTGCCTTTCGCGGTCAAGCGCGTCGTCCAATCCTCCGCGCCGCTCGCACCCCTTTCCGCGCCGGACACCCTCTCCCTCGCACCCTATCAGTCCGTTTTGCTGGAAGTGAAATAA
>JAGHTH010000105.1 GCA_018065365.1 Candidatus Coliplasma caballi | reverse complement strand
TGAAAGCCGCCGGATCCGGCAGGGTATTCAGAAAGATCCATTCCGCCTTTGACGAGCACTCCTACCGCGCTCTGTACGCTGCACGCTTCTACAAGCAGATCGCCCGCCCGGTCAAAGAAATTCCTCGTGAAGATCGCTACTATTGCCGCAAAGATCTGAAAGGATTGGTTCTCGACAAAGCGGCAATGCTCGAGATCTCCCATTCGCTCGGACACAACCGCATCGATGTCATCGCAGAGCACTACGCACAATTCATTGAAGCATAAAACGAAAATACAAATACATAAAGGAGTAAACCGTTATGCTTTACACAACTACCATGTTCCTCACCAACCTCATTCTCGCCATCGCTTCGATCATCCCGATCGTTCTTCACGACAACCGGGGTGAGGTCAAAATCCCGCGCCATGTCGTCAAAGCCCTTGCAAGCGTCTTTCTACCGGACATTCTGGAGCTCGCCTCCACCACGGACGGAATGGCGATGCTCGAAGCGTGGAGCCGGGATTACCAAGCGCAGAAAGCAGCCGAAGCCGAGCGACAGTCGCAAGCGAAAACCACGAAGCAGACCGCCGACTGATCCCTCTCCCACGAAGAAAAGACGGCAAGGAAATCCCTACCGTCTTTCGTTTTGTTTATTTTCGTTTTCTTCTCCCGTTTTTGCCGTACGGATACACAAAAGAAACAGAAAATCCGAACCCACCGGAAAAGACCAATAAGTTCGGATTATTTCTGTTTGGTGTGGACGAATGGACTTGAACCAACGACCTCTGCGATGTCAACGCAGCGCTCTAACCAACTGAGCTACGCCCACATAACGTTGCTATTATACACGCGAAAAAGGGAAAAGTCAACCCCTTTTTGAAATTTTCTTAAAATAAGTTTTTGGGGGAACGAGCACGACCGCCGCCTGTGGCGGATAAAGGGAGTGCAAGTTCGTGCCGCGGTCGAAATTTTGTGAGCCGCTCCGTCGGCGAGCGAAAAATTTCGGGAACCGCAAACCGGAGCAGGGGGAACTTTTTTGCGAAAAAAGTTCCCCCTGCCTAATCAAACGCTCTTACCTACATTCCACCCAGACGCACGCGTCGGCGGGAAGCGAGATCGCCGCCCTGCCGTCTTCCACGCGCAGCGAGCCGGAAAGGTCGCCGTGAAGCAGGTACTCGCCGTCGGGAAGTTCGGTCGAAAGCGAGACGTTTGCCGCCACGCGCGCCGCGTTGACCAGCAAAAGCACCTTTCTGCCGGTTTCCTTTTCCTGCCAGAGCGCGCCCTGCACCGCCGGGTAATCGACCGTTTTGAAATAGGCGTGTCCGACGTTCTCGGAATGCAGCCGCGGGCCGTCGTCGGAAAGCACAGGCGGGCGCAGCATCACGCCGTGGGAAAGCAGGTCGTGCAGTTCCGCGCGAACGTGAACGAGTTTTTTGAAAAATTCCTTGCAGCCAAGGGCGTTGTACGCCGCGGGCGAGATCCAGCCCATCTGGTCGCCGAACGGCAGCGACTGCGCCGCGAAAATGCGGGTGGCGTCGGAATCTTCGCCTTTGATCCCGTTGTACGCGCGCCCGAACAGTACCACCTTGTCGGAATAGACCACCGGGAACGCCGGCACCTGATCGTTCTTGACCCACAGCCACGACAGGTACGCCTGGATGCGCCCCATGAACATTTCCGCCGTGCATTCGGTCGCGAACACGCTCTTTTCGGGGTCGTGGCCGTCCGCGACGGTGCGGATGAGGTCGTAATAGGACTCGTTCCACCAGGTCCCGCCGCCTGCGGGGTGGTCGTGCGTCGGATCGGCGCAGAGCCACGGTTTCGCCGCCGCGATCTGATCCATATACACCCCGTCAAACCCCACGTCGTCGAGAATGCCCCCGACAACGCCCTTTAACGTGTTCTGCCAGAGTTTCGTCGAAGGACACATGATCGAAAGCACGACGGGCGAGCCGTCCGGCTCTTTGGAAGAATAGCTCTCCGTGAACACCTTGCCGTGCCGGTCTTTCGTGCAGAACGGCTTGGCGACCGAGGTAAACTGCCAGTCCTCGCTGCCGCGGTCGTGCGTGTCCCAAAGCCGCCCGTTGATGTACGGGATGACCTTGATGCCCGCGTCCTGCACCTTTTTCAGTTCGCTCCGCACGCATTCTTTCTCGGGGAAATAGTGCGGGTAGTCGTTGTCGAACGGGTTTTGGTGCCACAGATAGAGATGCACCGCGCATTTCACGCCGAGGTCTTTTGCCGCCTCGATGATCTCATCCGCGAACTTGTCGCCGTAGATATGCACGAGCAGCCACGCGTCGATATCGGCGAGCCAATGCGCGTCGGCGCGGGCGTAGGTTGCCATTTCGGGCATCCAGCGGGCGTTTTTCTCCATCCACGAACGGTAAATTACCGCCGCGTCGTACCAATCGCCGTCGATCGCCTGCCACACCGCTTTTCCGCAGAGCTTCTGCGAGTTGGCGGGGCAGTCGATGTTCTCAAGGTGCTGTGCAAACCCGATCCGCATGGTCGCGGCGCCGGTATCGCGGAGGAAACAGAACTGCTTGATCGCCGGAACGGGATCGTGCATTCCGTAATAAATGCCCTTGCGCGTGGTCGCGTTCCACATCGCCGAGAACTGAAACGACACCCCGTACGACGGGTATTCCTGCGTCGAGCCGTACCCGTGTCCGAACGCCTCGCTGTCGGCTTTCATCAGTTCGCCGCAGCCGTACGGCGAAAGAAACCGCGCGTCGTCGGTCGCGTTGAACCACAGATTCGGGTGGTCGCAGGTCAGCACGGTGTATTCGGGGTTGCGGTTTTTCACCTCGGTCTCGAACTCGATGCGGCTCTGTTCGGGCTTCTCCGTCAAGGTCAGAACGACCGTTACGTTCGGCAGTTTTTCGCAGCCGGAGCAGGTCAGAACGGTGGTGTTTCCGTCCCGTTTGGTCGTCATTTCTTCAAAATCGGGGTACGACCGCGCCTCGATGGTCGTCCCGTCGGACAGTTTTTCGGCGGTCAGCGTAAACAGCGAGCCGGGCTGCAGCGACAGCAGCGTTTCGCCGCCCGCTTCGATCCCGGCGATCCCGCAGAACTGCTCCGTCAGCGTGATCTTCAGTTTTCCGGATGTGATTGTCAGCATGATGGTTGTCCTTTCCTTTTACGAAATGAAATAGGTCGCGCCTGCGGCGCGGGAGGTCGCACACATACGTGTGCGGGAGGTCGTCGGCTTACGCTTCGCGTCGCCGCCGGGAGGTCGCGCATCTTCGATGCGCGGGAGGAGTATAGGTCGCCCTGCGGGCGATAGGTCGCACGCATTCGCGTGCGATAGATTGCTCGCGTTCGCTCGCAATAGGAAGATAGAGTCCGAAAGACGCGTACTCTATCAGTCGCCATTCGGCGACAGCTTCCTCCCGGAGGAAGCCAAGGTCTGACGGCAAGAACGCAAAGAAAGAGATTGTTTCCTTTGCCAACCTAACTTTGCGGAGAAGCGTCTCACGCTGTACAGGTGTCAACTGCCTTCCTCCGGGAGGAAGGGGGACCGCTTGCGGGGGAAAGAGTACTCGTCGTTCGGTTTCTACTATCCTCCCGCGCATCGAAGATGCGCGACCTATCGCCCGCAGGGCGACCTATACTCCTCCCGCACACGAATGTGTGCGACCTATCGCTCGCAAGGCGACCTCTTACTTCTCCGGCGTGATCTTCGTCGCTCCGACCGGGCGGATATGCAGCATCATGCACGCGCCGTCGCCGAACACGCCGTCGATGCGCGCTTTGTACGCTTCCGCGTTCTTTTTGGGAACGTACGCCTGGATCGTTCCGGCAAACCCGCCGCCGTGTACGCGGCAGATCGCGTCAAACCGTTCCGTCAGCGCGAGCGCGAGGGAAAGCCCCTGCTCCGAAACGTTCTTCGAAGAATACACGTTCTGCAAAAATTCAAACGACGACTTCCCGGACTTGCGCACGCCCGCGAAGAACGCCTCCGCGTCGCCTGCTTCCAGCGCCTTTTTCTGCGCTTCCACCCGCTCGTTCTCGTCGAAGAAATGGATCGCGCGCAGGATCGCCCGGTCGCCGACCTCTTTTCTGACGGTCGGCAGGTTGTCGTACAGCGCTTCCGCGGTACAGTCGCGCAGGAAATCTTTGCCGAGCGCCGCCGCGACGGCTTTCATCTCTTTCGGCACCG
>JAGHTH010000178.1 GCA_018065365.1 Candidatus Coliplasma caballi | reverse complement strand
GCTTCGTCCGTACCCTGCGCTTCGGTCATCCTTTCGCTGTCCGAAACGTACCGGGGAGAGTCGTCGTTCTCCGCAAACTGCCTGCTGACCAGCACGCTCCTGTGCTTCTTAACCATCCCCGTGCTGATGTTGCTGCTGTGAAATAGAATGGGCTTTTGCGGGGGAAACTTTTTTCTTTATAGAAAAAAGTTTCCCCCGCACCACTTTCAAAAAAGAACCAATATAAAAGAAATAAATAAAGGGAATGCACCGAAAGAATGTGCATTCCCGTCAGACCGCTGACAAAGATTCCGTTTCGCAGATCCCTTATCATATTACACAAACTCTCCATCAGCCATTGCCTTCCCCCGGAGAGTTTGCGTTCTGCGCAAACTCTAAGAACGCCGCAACCAAACCTCCGCAGGGCAACTACCGCAAAGCGGCGTTTGCCTTCCCCCGGAGAGTTTGCGTTCTGCGCAAACTCTAAGAACGCCGCAACCAAACCTCCGCAGGGCAACTACCGCAAAGCGGCGTTTACCTTCCCCCGGGGGGAAGGTGGCGGCGAAGCCGACGGATAGAGTACGCGTCTTTCTGTTTCTGTTTTTTATAAAATCTTTGTTCCGCAAAAAACTTTGTTAATAAACCAAAAGCGCAGGTTTATGCCTGCGCTTCATTTTTTATTTGTTCTTTGCTGTCAAGAAAGTCAATACCGGAAATAAACGTCCCCGGCGGATGCCATGATCTGCGCGCAATCTTTCCCCAAAGTCAATCCCGACTGCCCGGCTTTCCCGACCGTCGCACCGCTTTCGACCTGATCGCCCACGTTCACGCCACACTCGGACAAATGGAAATAATAACTGCAAACGCCCATGCCATGACTGATCACGACCGCGTTGCCCGCCGCGCCCAATTCTCCCGCGAACAGCACCACGCCGCTCTGGATCGCGCGCACCTCGCCGTCGCCGTGCGCCTCGTAAACGGCACCGTTCATCGTTCGCATCCCGGAATCGCCCGGCATCACGTCCGCGTGGAGCATGACCGTCGATCCGAACTTCAGCGTCGGCTCGCCCGCGCAGGGCGCGGCAAACAGAATGTTGCCGAACGCGTTGGCGGTCATCAGCGACCTGCCGGCTGCTTTTTCGCGGAACGCCGCAAGCTGTTCTTCCAGTTCCGCGTCCGCTTCGGGCGAAGCGTACCGCGCGTAATCTTCGTCGGAAAGTTCGATCGTGCGGATGCCGTCCGGCTTCTCGTCCCGCACGTCAAGCGCGTAAGTGATCTCTCCTCTGCCCGCTTTCACGGTCAGGGAATACTCTCCCTCGGCGGCGTCTGCCGCGATCGGAACGATCGCATAACTCGAATGCGCGCTCTCGTCGTACCAGAACGTCAGATTTCCCGCCTTGCAATCCGTCGTAACGGAAAGCAGTTCGTTTTCGTTGGTGTAATTCGCCGTCAAAAACAGCAGATCGCCCGTACAGATGCGCAAATACCCGCCTTCCGCACCCGCAAGTTCAACCACGGCGGGAACGTCGTACAGCAGCGAGAAACGGTACACCGCCTCGCCGTAGGAAGTTCCGCCGGACGCCTGCGTCCATTTCGCGCGGATCTCCACCGACAGCAGCGTGTCCTGTCCGAACGACAGGTTTGCGAGCGAGCCCGCCGCGACTTTCACGGTTTCGCCGTCGTCGGTTTTGCGCGTGATGTCCAGACTGTAATGGCTCGGCTCAACACTGAACACAAGTTCCTTTTCGAAATCGGAATACAGATTGAACGTCTGCGGTGCCGCCGACTTTTCGGTCGTCTCGTCGAAATAGTAACGGTCGTCGGGCTTCTTGTACTGCCACGAATACGACTCGGGAAGCACCTCGTTCAGATAAACGCCGGTCCGCACCGCCAGCGTGGGCAGAATGCCATCCGCGTACAGATATTGCATCTCGTTCCGAACGAGCAATCTCACGGCGTCATCGTTGGTCAACAGCCGCAGCCGACCGTCCGCGGAGCCGACCATGCAGGAAGACGGGCTCTGCGTCAGATAGAACGTATATTCCGCGTCGTCCACGAGAACCGTGGCGGGCGTGTTTCCCTCGAGCGAGCGCACCGGCTCCGAAAGGAACTCCGCGTGTTCCAGCAGATCGGAATAGAACTGCAGGTCTGCCTTGTCCTCAAACCGAACTTCATTCCCGTCGGGTGTCCGCACCGTTACGCTGCGGATGTCCTTGAATTCCACCGTCCCGGTTACGAGCTTGAACGTAAAATATCCGATCAGGATCAGCGGCAGCAGCAGACAGATCGCGACGACGGTCTTTATTTTTTTATTCTCAATGGTCAAAAGAGCCACTTCTTTCGTTTTGATTTCCTTTTTATTATACCGAACTTTTCTCTTTTCGTCAAGAGCATTCGCAAAAAATTTTTAACGGAGGAAAAAGCCGTCAATACTGTATCAAACATCCTTTTTTTACAGGTGTGCCTATGCTTTCTCACATCCGTTCCTCTTTTTCCGATTGCGCGGACTTTTATTCCCGCGAACTGACCGTCGGCGACTGGACGCTTTCCCTTTGCTTTTTCAAAGGCATGACCGACCGCGGTGCGCTCGGCGAACTTGTCCTGCGTCCGTTGCTCGCAGAACTGAACGCCGGCGTTTTTGACGGCGATTTCTTTTCGCTGCTCCGCACCGGCTCGGTGCGCCCGGCAAATTCGCCCGAAGCCGCCGAAGACGCGCTCTTGCGCGGGGAAGTTCTGTTAGTCGCGCGCAAAACGCTGCGTACCGGCGGCGAAAAGCAGACCTCCGTTCTGGTCAATCTCCAGACCGGACTTTCCCGCAGCGTGTCGGAGCCGAACAGCGACGTAACGATCCGCGGCCCCCGCGTCGGCTTCGTGGAAGACGTCGAAAAGAACATGACGCTCTTGCGCCAATCCATGCGCACCGGCGACCTCAAATTC
>JAGHTH010000007.1 GCA_018065365.1 Candidatus Coliplasma caballi | reverse complement strand
AAAAATACGGCTTTATCAAGTTCCTTTTTCAACTGCTGACATACAGTTGTCTTTCCAACTCCCATAGTGCCGCCGATCAAATACAATGTTTTCATTTTTTCCTCAAATTCTGATTCGTCAATATCTCTTATATCTGATATTACTGTACAAAACCAAAAAACTGCCTTATGAACCCGTGGCGTTCCTTTCCGGTCGTTTCTTTTATTTTGCTTATTCTTCCGTTTCTTCTTTCGGCTCCGCAACAACGCGCACGGACTCCACGCGATGCTCATCGACCTGTATGACCGTAACGGTCAGGTTTTCGTAAACGAAGGAATCTCCCTCGTCGGGAATGCGGTCCAAACGCTCCATGATCCAGCCGCCGAGCGAAACGCTCTCGGAATCGCTCTGCACCTCAAAGAAATCGCAGAAATCGTCCAGCGACACCGAGCAATCGACCTCGACCGCGCCGTCCTCTAACGTCCGGAACGGCTCCGCGACCTCGTCGTGTTCGTCCCAGATCTCGCCAACCAGTTCCTCCAGAATGTCTTCCATGGTAACGATGCCCAGCGTTCCGCCGTATTCATCGACCACGATCGCGACGTGCGACTTGCTCGACTGCAAAAGCTGGAGCAGGTCATCGACTTTTTCGGTCTGATGAATAAAGACCGGCGGCGTCATGATCTCGGCAAGCGGTTTCTCCGTGATGCCGTCTTTTTCGTAGAAATCTTTCAGATGCAGAATGCCCACGATCTTGTCGATCGTTTCCTCATACACGAGCAGCCGCGAATACCGCGTTTCCGCAAACTTTTCGGCAATTTCCTCTTTGGTCGCGCCGAGTTCCACGGCTTCCAGATCGACGCGGTGCGTCAGAATGTCCTGCGCCTCAAGGTCGCCGAACTCCACGGCGTTGCGCAAAAGTTCGCCCTCGCTCTCGTCGATAGCGCCGTCCTGCTGTACCTCGTCGAGCAGCAGCAGCAATTCTTCCTGCGACATCTTGTCGTCCTCGCCGCCGCCGAACATCTTCCCGATCAGTTTCTGCCACGCGCCGAACAGCAGCGTAAACGGCGTCAGCAGAACGGTCAGCAATTTCACAAACGGCGTCGCGAACATCGCAAACCGTTCGGGGTAATCCTTTGCGATGCTCTTGGGCGTGATCTCGCCGAAAATCAGCACCACGACGGTAACGACCGCCGTCGAAACGGTCGCGCCGATGTCGCCGTAAATTGCCACGAACAGCAGCGTACCGAGCGAAGCCATGGCGATGTTGACCACGTTGTTCCCGATCAGAATGGTCGAGAGCAGCTTGTCGTAGTTTTCCGCCAGTGCGAGCGTGGTTTTTGCGCGCTTGTTTCCTTTTTCGATCAGCGCTTTTAACTTTGTTTTGTTGAGCGAGGAGAACGCGGTCTCCGTCGCCGAGAAATAGGCGGAAAGCAGCAGGCAGACCGCCATCGGAATCAAATAGTATATCGGCATAAGTAACAATCCCTCAAATCAATTCAGAAAAAATAGCAAACTCGTCGGAATACACAAAAAGACATACTACTCCCGTCTGTTCCAAACGAGCGCCTGTATGTCGCAAATCACACATTCTGAATGATTCGGCACGTTACAACAACTATCGCCGCCGCAACTGTCCATAAAAGCAAAATCACACTCCTTTAATTGATATTATCGATATTGTACCAAAAAACGCCCGAAAAGTCAACCCCTCTTTCGCAAGTTTTTCCCTTTTCTTTGAAGAAAAGCAAAAAAATGGGTATCATTTCGACAAAAACGGGCAAGAATAAGCACAAAGCAAAGAAAGGAACGGAACAACAAACGATGAAAGCAACCGGTATCGTGCGTCGCATCGACGACCTCGGGCGCGTCGTGATCCCCAAAGAGATCCGCCGCTCGCTCCGGATCCGAGACGGCGAAGCATTGGAAATATTTACCAACAACGAGGGCGGCGTGGTGTTTCAGAAATACTCCCCGATCGGCGAAGTCAGCCACTTCACGATGCAGTACGCCGAGGCGATCCACAAGTCCGCCGGGATCCCCGTAGCGATCTGCGACCTTGATAACGTCGTCGCGGCGGCGGGTGTCTCCCGCAAAGACTATTTGGAACGTCCGATCTCCGCGTCCCTCTCCGACATCCTCGACACGCACCGCCCCTATTCCTCGCCCGCCACGTCTCCGATCTCCGTGATCGACGGAACGCCGGAACGGCTCTCTTACCTCTCGCCGATCGTCAGCGAAGGCAGCGTGATCGGCGCGGTCATGTCGCTCACACAGGCGCCGAAAGTCCCCGACGAAACGGAAAAGAAACTCATCAACACCGGCGCGGCATTCCTGTCGTCGCAGATGGAGATATAATACAAGCATAAAAACAGCAGGGGAAACTTTTTTAGGAAAAAAGTTTCCCCTGCACCCTTTCAAAAAACTGATTTTGGTGTTATTCCCCGTACACAATGAGCAGCGTTTTTCCGTTTTCGCTCACATAAACGCTTTCGTCGCCGCC
>JAGHTH010000085.1 GCA_018065365.1 Candidatus Coliplasma caballi | reverse complement strand
CCGTGATCGTCCTCACGCTGCAAAGCAGTTTTCTCGCGGTGTTCGGATCGTTCGCGATCGTGATCGTTTCGACACACGCGATCAACGCCGTCATCACGAGCATGGCGCCGATGTACCTGCGCGAAAAATGCAACCCCGGTCTGCTCTCGGGTATTCTGAACGGTTGCTGCTACGTCGGATCGACGATCAGCTCGTACGGACTCGGAACGATCGCCGACGGAAGCGGCTGGTCGCGCGTATTCATCCTGCTTTGGACGGTTTCCGCGGTCATCACGGCGATCGGGATCGCTTACAGCGTTGCCAGAAAGCTGCGCAATCGCCGCAAACGCCTTTCCGAATCGCGATAACTTTTCCTTTTGCGTTTTCTCTCGCCGCGCGGTTTGCGCGGCGATTTTTTATATATTTTGTCTTGCAAAACGACGGAAGATATGATATAATGAAACTGAAAAAATATATCCCCGCGATTTCCGTGAAGGGACGGTGCTTTGTATGAAAAAAATGATCTGCCTGCTTTTCGTCGTCGTGATGTTGTTTACGACTCTGACCGCGTCGGTATGCTCCGTGTCCGCGGACGGAGAAGCGCGCCCGCTGCGCATTCTGTTCACGCACGACCTGCATTCCCATTTTCTGAACGCGGAAGAAACCGTAAACGGCGAAAAAGTGCAATACGGCGGCGCGGCGCGTCTGAAAACGCTGCTTGACCGCAACCGCACGGAAAGTTCGATCTACGTGGACGGCGGCGACTTCTCCATGGGAACGCTTTTGCAGGCCAATTACGCCACCGACGCCTACGAACTCCGCCTGCTCGGGAAACTCGGCTGCGACGCCACGACGTTCGGCAACCACGAGTTCGACTACGGCGACGACGGCGTAGCGGAAATGCTGCTCGCGGCGATGCGTTCCGGCGATCCGCTGCCCGCGCTGGTGCAGTCGAATATGAAATTCCACGGCGCGCTGACCGAAGAACAACGAAAGCTCGCCGACGCCATGCGGCTTTACGGCGCGAAAAAATACGTCGTGCTGGAGCGCGGCGGTTTACGCATCGCGGTCTTCGGACTGTTCGGCATCGACTGCCTGTCCTGCGCCCCCACCGCGAAGATGAAATTTACAGATTACGTCGAGGCGGCAAAGTCTACGGTCAAGGCGATCCGCGCGGAAGCGGAGCCGGACGTGATCCTCTGCTTATCCCATTCCGGAACGGAAAGCGAGACCGAGGGCGAGGACGTCCAGCTCGCCATGGCAGTTCCGGAAATCGACGTCATTCTGAGCGGGCACACCCATTCTTCCTTTGAAAAGCCCGTCCGCATCGGCTCCACCCTGTTGGTCTGCTGCGGCGAATACCTGCACAACCTCGGAATGCTCGACCTCGCCGTTTCGGAAAGCGGCGTGGAAGTAACCGGCTATTCCTTACTTTCCTGCGACGGCTCCGTTCCGGAAGATCCCGGGATCGCCGCCGACCTCGCGGAATACAAAGAGCAGGTCGGAAAGACCTACCTTGCGGATGAAAACGTCGGCTTTGACCAGGTCATCTGCCGTTCGGAGTTCGATTTCATGTCGCTCGGCGAAATGACCGCGACACATCAGGAATACCCCTTCGGCAACCTGATCGCCGACTCCTACATTTACGAAGCCAAGCGCAACGGCATCGACGACATCGACGTGGCGCTGGTCGGACTCGGAACGATCCGCGACACCTTCCGCGCAGGCGACATCACGACCGCGCAGGCGTTTGAGATCTGCTCTCTTGGCGTCGGAAAAGACGGCTCGGCGGGGCATCCGATCCTCTGCGCCTACGTTACGGGCGAGGAACTCAAACTGCTCGTCGAGCTGGACGCTTCGCTCGGGCCGCTGGTCAGTTACATCAAAATGAGTTACAGCGGGCTGCGCTATACGTTCAATACCAAACGTGTCCTGCTGGATCGCGTAACGGATATCTGCCTCGTCCGCGAAGACGGCTCGACCGAAACGATCGAAGACAATAAACTCTACAAAGTCGCCTGCAATATGTACGCCGCGAATATGCTCGGAATGCTCAACGGTCTGACCTACGGCGTTCTGAAAATCGTCCCGAAATTCGCGGACGGAACGCCCGTCGAAGACTTCTACGATTGCTCACTTCACAACACCGACGGAAACGAGATCAAGGAGTGGGTGGCGTTCAAGAACTATTTGATGTCGTTCCCCGAAAAGAACGGTGTCCCGACCATTCCGGAAACCTACCATTCGACCGATAACCGCAAAAACAAGGTCGAAAAAGCGTCGCTCGGCGACGTTCTGAAAAATCCCGGCGCCATTACGATCGTCGTGATCGCTCTGCCGATCGTGCTCATCGTGGTCGTCGTGGTGCTGATCCTGACGCGGAAGCGCAGAAAAGCGCGCCGTCTCGCGCGCAAGGAACGCAAAGCCGCGGCTTTGCAAGCGTAATCTTCTCCCCCCGAAAGAAAGAGTGTTTTTTATGAACTACATCGAAATATTCCGTCAATCCGTACTCCTCAACCGCGGAAAAACCGCGCTGGTCGATCGCGACGGTACCCGCCCCATGACCTACGGCGAACTCGACGCGCTTTCCGATCACGTCGCGGGCAAACTGCACGCGCTCGGCTGCAAACGCGGAGATTTTATCTTGGTCCGCATGGATCGCCGCAGCGAGTACGTCGCCGCCTACCTCGGCATTCTCAAAGCGGGCTGCGCCGTCGTTCCGACCGTGGAAGAATATCCCGAGGAACGCGTTTCGTTCATCCGCGAGAACTGCGGATCGAAACTGACGGTTACGGAGGAATTCTTTGACGGCATCGAAACGTTCGCGCCGTTTTCGGATCTCGCGGGCGACCGCGAACCCGCCCTGCTGGCATATACCTCCGGCTCGACCGGCACCCCCAAAGGCATTCTGCTTTCCGTCGGGGATAT
Organism: Candidatus Coliplasma caballi; assembly: GCA_018065365.1. Taxonomy (GTDB): domain Bacteria; phylum Bacillota; class Clostridia; order Oscillospirales; family CAG-382; genus Coliplasma; species Coliplasma caballi. The sequence continues at coordinate 13,690 of JAGHTH010000085.1, read as the reverse complement.
CTGCCGCTCGGCATTGCGCCACCGGAACATTTACGAGGGCGTAGAGCCGCTCGTCATGGCAGGCACGGCGCTGTTCTCGTTCTTGGTACACGTTTTTGAGTACCTGACGGTGTTCTCGATGGGCGGCACGACCTATATCGTGTCCGAACGCGTCCGCAAGTCGATCGACGAGATCGCCGATTTCTACAAATTCCGCGGCATCACGGTCTGCTGGATGGCGCCGCAGTTCTTGCGCGTCTTTTTGAAAGCAAAAGAGGGCCCGTTCGCGATCCAGCGTATCATCACGGGCAGCGAATGCGTGTCCGAGGTGTATTCCGACAAAATCTCGATCCTAAACCTCTACGGCTCCTCCGAGGTCGCCGCGATCGTCTCGCGCTACGACATTCCCGCCGCCACGCCGAACACCCCGATCGGAAAGGCGCTGCCCGGCACGGAACTTCTCATCTGCGACGAGGAAAACCATCCCGTCCCGGACGGCACGGAGGGCGAGATCTGCGTCCTCATGGAACTCGACACGGTCTATTTCAAGGATCCCGAAAAGACGGCTCGCTGCATGATCCCGATGCCCGACGGCAGAACGCTGTTCCGCTCCGGCGATTTGGGGTATATCCGCGAGGACGGCAACGCGATCTACGTCAACCGCAAGGACTGGATGGTCAAGGTCAACGGTCAGCGTGTCGAGACCGGCGAGATCGAGGGACTTTTACTGACGATGGATGAGGTCGCCTCGGCGGCGGTCAAAGCGTTTGCGGACAGCGACGGGCAGAACTATCTGGTCGCCTACTACACCCTGCGCGCCGACCTTTCTTCCGACGCGATCCGCGAACGGCTCGAAAGCAAAGTCGCGTCCTACATGATTCCGCGCTTCCTCGTCCGCATGGACGAACTTCCCAAAAACGTCAACGGAAAAGTCAACAAAAACGCCCTGCTCCCGCCCGATACCGAGCGCTACAAGGCGTCCTACGCCGCGCCCGAAAACGAGACCGAAAAGGCCCTCTGCGGCGGCTTTGAACAGGTCCTGCATTGCGGCAGAGTCGGACGCGACGACAACTTCTTCGCGCTCGGCGGCGATTCGATCAAGGTGCTGAAACTGCTCGACGCCGTCGGACTGCCCGGCTTGACTCCCGCCGACATCCTGCAAGGCAAAACGCCGCGCGGCATCGCTTCTCTCTGCGGCGGCAGGACGGAAAACGAAATCACGCATTCGGACGAACTGCTGCAATATTACCCGATGACCGATTCCCAAAAGGGCGTGTATCTGGAATGTATGGAAGATCCGGACTCGCTCATGTACAATATCCCGATGCTCTGCCGCCTGCCCGCCGGGACCGACCGCGCCGCGTTTCTGCGCGCCGTCGGCGAGGTGCTTGCGCTGCACCCCGCTTTGCAGGTAACGACCTGCTCGCCCGCCGGCGTTCCGAGCATGAAATACGGAAAGACCGTGCTTTCGATCGAAGAAAAGACGGTCTCCGACATCGAAGCCGAAAAGCGCTCGTTCGTGCGCCCGTTCGACCTCGAAAAAGGCCCGCTCTGCCGCTTTGAACTGTGGCACGCGCCGGAGGGCGATTTCTTCGCGCTCGACGTGCATCATCTCGTGTTCGACGGCACTTCCGCGGAAGTGTTCTTACACCAGATTGCCGACGCCTACGACGGAAAGGAACTCTTTTCCGAATCGCTCTCGCTGTTCGACCTGTCCTTTGCCGAGCAAAAGCAGCAGGAAAGCGCCGCCTACGCGCAGGCGCGCGAACATTTCGCCAAAACGCTCGGCGGCATCGAATGGGATTCCAAGCCCGTTCCGGATCGCTATGCCGACCGTCCCGCGCGGAAAGCGGGCTGCGTCCGTCTGTCCTCGGAGGGCTTCTTTGATGCTTCCGACGTGCAGACGTTCATCCGAACGCACGGGCTGACCGAAAGTTCGCTGTTCACGGGCGCGTTCGCTTACGCGCTGGCAAAATTCTGCGGCACGGGAGAGGCGCACTTCTGCACGGTCAACAACGGCAGACACGATCCGCGTTTGGAACGCGCGGTCGGAATGTTCGTCCGCACCCTGCCTTTGTGCTTTGCGATCGACGAGGCAAAAGAGATACCGGCGTTCCTTTCGGACGTGCAGGACGGTTTCTTTGCCGCGATGAAACACGACCTCGTCCCATTCGGCGAACTCGCGTCGGAATACGGCGTGAACACCGACGTCGTGTTCGTGTACCAATCCGAACTGTTAAGCGGCTGCAAACTGAAAAACGGTTTTCTGGAAGCCGAAATGCTCGAAACGGGCGACGCCCAGTCCGAACTTGACGTCATGCTGTTGAAAACCGCGCGCGGCTACGAGATCCTTTCCCACTACCGCACCGCGTCCTATACCGAGGAACTGATTTCCTCGTTTGCCCGCCTGCTCTTTACGGTCATTTCGGAATTTCTGCGCCGCGGAACGCTCGCCGAGGTCTCCCTGACCGACGGTGCCGTCCTGTCCGCGCTCGAAAAGGTCAACGCGACCGAACGGGAATACGACCGCTCGCAGACGGTGGTTTCGCTGTTCCGCAAAAGAGCAAAGCAAAACCCCGACGACGTTTGTCTGGTCTATCTCGACAAGCAGTTCACTTACCGCGAAGTCGATGAACTGACCGACCGCATCGCGTCGTTCTTATCGGAAAAAGGCATCGGCAGAGAGACCGTTACGGGCGTGCTGATTCCCCGCAGCGAATGGATGCTGCTTTGCTCGCTCGGCGTTCTCAAAGCGGGCGGCGGCTATATGCCGCTCGATCCCTCCTACCCGCCGGAACGCCTCAATCTGATGATGCGCGACTCGGCGGCGAAGCTGCTGCTCACCACTCCCGAACTGAATGAGATCATCACGGACGAATTCAAGGGCGAACGCATCATGACGGACGATCTGCTGCGCCTGCCCGCCTGCGAACGCGCGCTTCCCGAAGCCGCGCCCGGCGACCTGTTCGTGCTGCTCTATACCTCCGGCTCGACGGGAACGCCCAAAGGCGTCATGTTCGAGCATTCCAATATGCTCTGCACGGCGGAATGGGTAAAGCGCTATTTTGAAATGGACGAAACCTCTGCCGTCGCGGCGTACGCGAGCTACGGGTTCGACGCGCATTCGTTTGAGATCTACCCGGCGATCATTTCGGGCGCGCGGCTGCACATCATCCCGGAAGAAATGCGCTTGGATTTCCCGGTTTTGAAAGACTATTTCAACGAAAACGGCATCACGCCCACCGTCATGACTCCCCCGATCGGCAGACAGTTCGCCGGGCTCGGCGGGCTGAAAACGCTCCGCCACCTATCCGTCGCGGGCGAAAAACTGACGCCGCTCGATCCCCCCGCCGACATTCGCTTCTATAACCTGTACGGTCCGACCGAGGGCTCCGTCGTTACGAGCGCCTACCGTATGGAAAGCCGCTGCGCCGACGTTCCGATCGGAACAGCCGTTGACAACTTAAAGACCTTCGTCGTGGACAAAAACGGCAAACTGCTGCCGTTCGGTGCCGTCGGCGAACTCTGGATCGCCGGCCCGCACGTTACCCGCGGTTACCTCAACCGCCCGGAAAAGACGGCGGAAGCATACGGCGAAAACCCGTTCTGCAAAGCGCCCGGTTACGACCGCGTCTATCGCACCGGCGACATCGTGCGCCTGCTTTCCGACGGCAATCTGCAATTCGTGGGCAGACGCGACGCACAGGTCAAGATCCGCGGCTTCCGCATCGAACTGACCGAAGTCGAGGAAGTCATCCGGCGTTTCGACGGCATCCGCGACGCGACCGTTGCCGCGTTCGATCTCGCTTCGGGCGGCAAAGCCCTCGCCGCGTACGTCGTTTCCGACGCCGACGTGGACGAAAAAGCGCTCGGCGACTTCATCCGCGCGGAAAAACCGCCGTACATGGTGCCGTCCGTCGTGATGCGGCTGGAGAAGATCCCGCTCAACCAGAACGGAAAAGTCAACCGCAAAGCCCTGCCCGTTCCCGAAAAGAAGACCGCCGACACCACCCCGCCCGAAACCGAAACGCAAAAGCGGGTTTACGCCGCCGTCGCGGAGGTCGTCGGACAGGACGCGTTCGGTATCGACACCGACCTCGGCGAAGCGGGGTTGACCTCGATCGGCTCGGTACGGCTCACGGTCGTGCTGGGCGAAGCGTTCTCCGCCGTCGTCAAGATCAAAGACCTCAAAGAGCAAAACACCGTCCGCAAACTTTCCGCGTTTTTAGAGACCGCTTCTTCGGTCGAGCAGGCGGAAAAACGCGCGGACTACCCGCTGACGCAGACGCAGAGCGGTATTCTCGTCGAATGCCTGTCCGCGCCGGGTACCACGAAATACAATATCCCCGTCCTTCTGAAACTCGGCGACGAGGTCGAACTTCCGAAGTTGGAAAAAGCGCTGCGGATCGCGATCGACGCGCATCCGTTCGTCAAAACGCGTCTGTTTGCCGCCGAAGACGGCAGCGTGCGCGCGTCCCGCCGCGATGAAGACGATCCGATCGTGTCCCGCATCGACGCACCGCTCCCCGACGAAAAAGACCTGATCCGCCCGTTCGAACTGATGGGCGGGCCGCTCTACCGCGCCGAAATTTACCACACCGTCGCAGGCAACTACCTGCTGCTCGATTTCCACCACATCGTCAGCGACGGTACTTCCGAACAGATCCTGCTGACCGACATCACGAAAGCGTACGACGGAAAACCCGTCGCCAAAGAAACCTACACCGGTTTCGAGAACGCGCTCGACGAAGAGCAATCGCGAAGCGGAGAAACCTACGAAAACGCGAAAAAGTTCTACGAAACGCTCTGCTCCGGGCATGAGGGCAGCATTCTGCCTCAGAAAGCCCCCGAGCAAACGGAGCACGGCTCTGCCCATATCCGCCTGCGCGGAAAAGCGGACGTTCCGGCGATCATGGCGTTCTGCGACCGCCACGGCGTAACGCCGAGCGCTTTCTTCAACACCGTGTTCGGCGTCGTGCTGTCCCGCTTTGCCTACAAAGACGAGGCGGTGTTCACGACCGTCTATAACGGCAGAAACGATTCGCGGTTGGCTTCCACCGTTTCGATGCTGGTCAAAACCCTGCCCGTCCTGTTCGGGACCGACGGCGAAACGAAGATCACCGACCTGATCCCCGCGGTGCAGGAACAACTGATGAACAGTATGGCGAACGACGTGTATTCGTTCGCGGAGATCGCGAGCGCCTACGGCATCCGTTCCGACGGCATCTTCGTCTATCAGGGCGAAAGCATGATCTCGACGCGATCTGCGGCGAGTCCGCAACGACGATCCCGTTGGATTCCGACGCCGCCAAAGCGCCGCTGTCCTTAAACGTCTATCTCAAAAACGGCGCTCTCCTGTTGGACGCCGAATACGACAAAGCGGTCTTCTGCGCGCCTTTCGCAGAGAGCGTCCTGCACGCGTTTGACCGTGCTTCCTCCGAGTTCCTGCGTGCCGACCGACTCAAAGACCTGTCTTTGACGACCGATGAGGGCGAAGCGACCTACGCGCTGCTCAACGGCGGCTCGGTCGCCTGCGAACAGATCCCGGCGCACCGCCTGTTCGAGCGCGAAGCGGCAGCGCACCCCGACCGTCCCGCCGCGTACGCAAACGGAGAAACGCTGACCTACGGCGAACTGAACGCGCTCGCAAACCGCCTGTCGCATGCCCTCTCCGCGCGCTGCAAGCAGAGAAACGCCATCGTCGGAATGCTGCTCGACCGCGGAAACGAAGTGTTCGTCGCGGAACTCGGCATTCAAAAAGCCGGCTTTGCGTTCCTGCCGATGCTCCCGTCCTACCCCGACGACCGCATCGACTATTCGCTGACCAACGCGGAAAGCCCGCTCGTCGTTACGACCGGCGAGATCCGCGATTCCCGCCCGGAACTGTTCGCGGAGGGCAAGCCCTACACCGCGCTCACGGTGGAAGAATTGCTCGCCTGCACCGACGAAAGCGATCCCGCACCCGAGATCCTTCCCGGCGACCTCGCTTACTGCATCTATACGTCCGGCTCCACGGGAACGCCCAAAGGCGTGATGATCCGCCACGAAAACCTCACGCATTTCGTGTTCGCGACGCGTCAGAACCTGCGCTACCTGCGCGACGATACGCTGACCGGCTCGGCGCTCTGCATGAGTTCGGTTTCGTTCGATATGTCGATCTACGAGATCCTGCCGCCGCTCTGCTTCGGAAAAACGCTCTGCATGGCGACCGACAAAGAGATCCACGATCCGCTCGCGTTTACAAACCTCATTCTCGAACAGAATGTGCAAATGGTCTGCTGTACCCCGTCGTTCTTAACGAACATGGTCGGCATTCCGGAATTCCTGCCCGCGCTGACCGGACTCAAAACGCTGACCGTCGGTGCGGAAGCGTTCCCGGCGCCGCTTTACGACGTGCTGAAACTGCAATCCCCCGACCTGCAGCTCATCAACGGCTACGGCCCGACCGAAACCACGATCTGTTGCTCCATGAAAGAACTGCACAGCGGCACCGGCGTTACGATCGGCAGACCGACCGGCAACACCAAACTCTACGTCATCGACCGTTACGGCCACGTCAACCCGCCCTACGCCGCCGGCGAACTGATCATCTGCGGCGAAAGCGTCGGCAGCGGCTACGTCCGTCTGCCCGAGAAGAATGCTTCCTCGTTCTTCGCCCTGCGCGGACTTTCCGCCTACCATTCCGGCGACCTCGTGCGCCTGACCGGAGAGGGCGAGATCGAATTCGGCGGACGGCTGGACAACCAGGTCAAGATCCGCGGCTTCCGCGTGGAACTCGATGAGATCGAAAACGTCATGCGCACCTATCCCGGCGTCGCGCAGAGCAAAGTCGTCGTGCGCGGAGAGGGCAGCGAGGCGTACCTTGCCGGCTTCTTTACCGCCGACACGCCGATCGACCTTTCTCTGCTGACCGATCATCTCAAAGCCAAACTGACCTACTACATGGTCCCCGCCGTGCTGATGCAGCTCGAAGCAATGCCGCTGACCGCCAACGGAAAGATCGACAAGGCAAAACTTCCCGAGGTGCAGAAGACCGCCCGTAAGAGCGGCAGACGGAGTGCGAAGAAGTCCTTGGAGGAACGCCTCTGCGAGATGTTCCGCGACGTGCTTTCGCTGGAAGACTGCTACGCGGACGACAACTTCTTTGAACTCGGCGGCACCTCGCTGTCCGCTTCGAAAGTAACGATGAAACTGATGAGCGAGGGCATCAAGGTCGAATACGGCGACATTTTCGACCATCCCACCCCGGAGGAACTCTCCGCGTTCATCGAATCGCGCGGCAAGGAGCCGGTTTCCGAGCAGCCCAAGCCCGCCGAAACGGTCGGCGAAACCTACGAAGCGCTTTCCCACAACACCGCCGCCTACGCGAAAGAGGTGGTGCGCGAGCCGCTCGGCAACGTTCTGCTGACCGGCAGCACCGGCTTTTTGGGCATCCACGTTCTGAAAGAACTGCTTGAACTGCACGAAGGGCATATCTACTGCCTTGCGCGCAAGGGAACTTCCGACGACGCGGACACCCGCCTGAAAACGATGATGGCGTACTATTTTGACGATCCGCACACCAAAATCATCGAGCGCGAGGTTACGGTCGTCGATGCCGACATCACGGACGATTCGCTCGGCGAAACGCTGAAAGACATTCCGTTCGACACCGTCATCAACTGCGCCGCCTGCGTCAAGCACTTCGCGTCGGACGACATTCTCGAACGCATCAACGTCCACGGTGTCGAAAACCTGATCCGCGTCTGCGTCGAACGCGGCGCGCGGCTGGTGCAGATCTCCACGGTGTCCGTTCCGGGCATCCACACCGACGAAACCTACGCCCGCGGCGTGAAGATGCACGAAAACGAACTGTTCGTCGTCAACTCGCTCGACAGCAAATACATCACGTCCAAATACAAAGCGGAAAAAAAGATCCTGCAGGCGATCCGCGAGGAACACCTGCGCGCCAAGATCATCCGCGTCGGCAACCTGATGGGAAGACACAGCGACGGCGAATTCCAGGTCAACTTCAACACGAATATGTTCCTGTCCGGCATCCGCGGCTTCGCGACGCTCGGAATGTATCCCGTAAGCCACATGACCGATCCGATGCGCTTCTCCCCGGTGGACCGCACCGCCCGCGCGATCGTTCTGCTTTCCGGCACGAACGACTGCTTCACGGCGTTCCACGCCGACAACCGCTACGGCTTCGACGAAATGAAAGTCATCGACGCCTGCAACCGAAACGGCGTCCGGATCGATCCGAAAGAAGACGCGGAATACTACGAGATCTACAACCGGATGCTCGGAAACAGCCGCCTCAACAGCCGCCTCAACGGACTTGCCGCCTACGACCGCCCGGATCTGCACGCCGTCGAGACCGACAACCTGTTCACGACGAATATTCTGTACCGTCTCGGCTTCTCGTGGCCGCTGATGGAGGATTCCTACCTCGACAAAGTCATCCGTACCCTCGTCGAACTCGATTACTTTGATATGAGCCCTGCGGATTGGGAAAACATGGACACGGAAGAGTGATAACTCCCATTACAAACAGAAAAGACGCCCGAAGGTAGTATTCTTTTTAATACCTCTCCTTATCGGGCTGTCAAGACTTGTACTCGGTGTTCATTACCCGACCGATATTCTGGCGGGGTGGTTTATTTGTGCACTTATTATATTTATTATTTCCCGGATCAAAAATCAGTATATCGTATACGCTTTGCTTGCCCTCGTCGGGATCGCAGGCTGCTTTGTCAGCAAGAGCAATGACTATTATTCCGCACTTGGTATTGCATTCGGATTTATCGCAGGGTTTATTTTCGAGGATAAGCTCGTTCAATTTACAAACACAAAAAATGTATTCAGAATGATCCTCAGAACGCTTGGCGGACTTGTGGTGTTTGTTATTGTAGACAAGGCTTTGGAAATACCTTTTTCAAAAGAGTTTCTCGATACGGCTTCCGCCCTTTCATTTGCCGTCAGAACCGTCAGATATACGATTGCAAGCTTTGTTGTGATCGGTGTTTATCCTATGCTCTTCGGCTTTGTTGATAAAAAGATTTTAAAGAAAAAAGCTGACTGAAAGCTAAAAAATCCGTCAGACTGCCGCAGAACGGAAAATGCCCGAAAATCATAAAAAAACCGCACATTTGCCGTGGTGACAAATGTGCGGTTTTTGTTGACTGATTGCTTCATGAAGTGCACCTTTTGAGCGGTTCTGACGAGGGTTGTATCAGAAAATGTGCCCCATATGCAGATCGACCGTATCAATGATTTCTATTGTTTTATGCTTTTTGATTGCCGAATGTATTTTTTCAAAAAACGGTGTCCGCACCTCCGGCGGCAGTGCCATATGATCGGAATAGGTATGCAGCAAGCCGATATATTCATCGGCAGTAAAAGAACGAGTGTCCTGATATATTTTGAATATGCAGTCAAGATACCCGGCACCTTTCAAAGTGCGATTCAAATCGTCGCATCGTTTTTTGTACCATTCGCTTTCCAAAAGCGGTTCCTTGCCTTCCTGTAAATCCGGCATATATTCTTGATATAAATCTTCAATTTCCTGCCGGAGATCATAATTCTTTCGTGATATGCGAGGTGTGTTCCAGAATACGGCGAGAACACCGCCGTCAGTCAAAAGCTCTTTGCATCTTGAATATGACATATCGGGCTTTATCCAGTGGAATGCCGTTGCTGAAAAAATCAGGTTATATTTAGTGGGCGCCGAAAAATCCTCGAATGCACAGTTGACGATATGAAAGTTTGAATATTCGGAGAATTTTTGTGCCGTATATTTTGAAAGATTCTCTCCGATTTCAACGGCAGTGACCTCTGCGCCGGTTTTTATCATAGGGAGCGTGGCATTTCCCGGTCCGCAACCGATTTCAAGGATCTTGCCTGACTTTGTTATACTGCTGTAAGACAAAATATCTTCAAATATTTTTGTCCCGTATGTGGGTCTGAATTTATCGTACTGAGTTACATTTTCATCAAAATATTTTTCATTTCCCATTTTTATACTCCATAGCACACCTAAGGCTAATAACCTAAGATGTGGTCTTTTCTTGTTGGCACCGTTTGAAGGAGTCACTCAAAAACTTGTTTTTTCACAAATCCCTAAGTGAACTACCCCAAAGGACGTCTTTTTCGTATTCTTTTGATCATTCACGCGTTCCAGGCGGCAACCTGCTCTTTGAGCCAGTCGCACAGCGCGTCCACACCCTCGCCCGTTTTGGCGCAGAGCGGGAAAATCTTCAGCTTCGGATTGCGCATCAACGCGTACTCTTTGACCTTCTCCATGTCAAAGTCAAAATACGGAAGTACGTCGATCTTGTTGATGACCAGCGCGTCGCAGACCGTAAAGATCAAGGGGTATTTGAGCGGCTTGTCGTGTCCCTCTGGTACCGAAAGGATCATCAGATTCTTTCCCGCGCCGGTGTCGAATTCCGCCGGGCAGACCAGATTCCCCACGTTTTCGAGGATCGCGAGATCCACGTCGTCCGTCCCGAGTTCCGAAAGCCCCTGCTTCGTCATTGAAGCGTCGAGGTGGCACATTCCGCCCGTGTGAAGCTGGATCGACTTTACGCCGTGCTTCGCCATCGCGAGCGCGTCAACGTCGCCGTCAATATCGGCTTCCATCACGCCGATGCGGAGTTCGCCTTTCAGCCGATCGACGACCTTTCCGAGCAGCGTGGTCTTGCCCGCGCCGGGCGAAGACATCAGATTGAGCAGAAAAGTCTTCCCCGCCTTGAGTTCCTCCCGCAGTTCTTCCGCTTTCCGATCGTTGTTTGCAAGCACGTTCTGCTTGACTTCGATGATCCGCACTTTGTCCATGGCTTTCTAAATTGCCTCGATTTCTTTGATGTTGAATTCATTGCCGCGCAGAAGATAGGTCTTTTCGCTCTTACAATGCGGACAGATCTTGCCGAATTCCACCGTCGGATATTCCTTTCCGCAATCCTCGCAATAGGTAACGGCTTTCAGCACGTCGATCCGGATCGCCGCGTCCTTGCAGACGGTCTCTTTTTTGACCGCCCAGTTCCAGCAATCCTCAAACAGTTCCGGCACCACCGTCGAGACCTCTCCGATCTCGACCGTCACGGAACGGACGCTCGTTACGTCGTTTTCCTTTGCGACGTCGCGCACGGTGTCCAGAACGTGAAACACGATTCCGAGTTCGTGCATCAGTCTTCCCCTTTCAGCTTGTTCACGACGATCTTGCCGGAACGTTTGAGCATATACGGCAAAATCGCGCCGAACTTGTCTTCCGACTTGATCATGTTGCTCGCTTCGGGATGATCCCTGTGCAGATGAATGGCGTCGAACGCACATTTCGTCGTGCAGATGCCGCAGCCGATGCAGCGGTTGGGATCGACGATCGTCGCGCCGCAGCCGAGACAGCGGGAAGTTTCGATCTTCACCTGTTCTTCGGTCAGCGTGCCGTTGTGATCCGCAAAGCCCTTGCGGTCGTCCCGCGCGTCGTATTCGATCTGTCTGCCCGCGTGGTCGTAGGACGGAACGGAAATATCTTCCTTATTCAGCGCCACGAAATACCGCTGATCCCTGCCGATCGTCATGTGTCCGTTCTGAACGAAACGGTGCAGCGATTCCGCCGCTTCATGACCGGCGGCAATGGCGTCGATCGCAAATTTCGGGCCGGTAAACACGTCGCCGCCCACGAAAACGTCGCTCTCGGCGGTCTGGTAGGTCTTTTTGTCCGCCAACGGCCACACGCCGTGCAGTCCGACTTTGGTGCCGTCCAGCAGATTTCCCCATTCCACCGTCTGACCGATCGCGGAAATGATGAGGTCGCTTTCCAGCGCGAAAACGGTTTCCTCGTCGTATTTCGGCGCGAATTTCCCGTTCGCGTTGTACACGGAAACACACTTCTTGAACACGATCCCGCCTGCATTCCCGTCTTTGACGAGGATCTGCTTCGGGCCGTAACCGTTCCGAATGCGAACGCCGTCCGCTTCCGCTTCGCCGACCTCGTGATCGTCCGCGGGCATCTCGCCGCGTCCCTCCAAACAAACCATCGTTACCTCGGAAGCGCCCGCACGCTTTGCCACACGGGCGGAATCGATCGCGACGTTGCCGCCGCCGATGACCACGACTTTCCCGCCGACGCGGAACTTGCCCGTGTTGGCGAGCCGCAGGAAATCGACCGCCGTCGCGACGCCTTTCGCGTCGTCTCCCGGAACGCCGGGCAGTTTTCCGCCCTGGCAGCCGATCGCGACGTAGAACGCCTTGTATCCGACCTCGCGGAGCTGTTCGATCGTGAGGTCTTTTCCGACCTCCACGCCGCACCGGATGTCCACGCCCATTTCGCGCAGAATGTCGATCTCGGCGTCGATCACGTCTTTTTCGAGTTTGAACGACGGGATGCCGTAGCGAAGCATTCCGCCGGGTTTCGCGTTTTTCTCAAACACCGTCGGGTTGTAACCCATCTGCGCCAGGAAGAACGCGCAGGAAAGTCCCGCGGGGCCGCCGCCGATGACCGCGATCTTCTCTTTCCACCTGCCGAGGTTGGAAGCGATGACCGGCTCCGGAACGTAGCGCGTCTCCGCGTGCAGATCCAATTCCGCGATGAATTTTTTCACGCCGTCAATGTTGACCGGCGCGTCGATCGTCCCGCGGGTACACGCTTCCTCGCAGCGACGGTTGCAGATCCTGCCGCAGACCGCCGGGAACGGATTTTCCCGTTTGATCAGTTCGAGCGCCTCGCGGTATTTGCCCTGCGACGCTTTTTTCAGATACCCCTGCACCGCGATGTGCGCCGGGCAGGCGGTCTTGCAGGGAGAAGTTCCGGACTCGTGGGTGTTGATCCGGTTTTTATCACGGTAATCCTCGTCCCACTTGTCTTTTCCCCACTTCCTTCCGTCGGGGAGCGGCTGGCGCGGATAGGAAAGTTCTTCGCCCTCGCCGTTGCAGAGCTTCTGCCCGAGCTTGAGCGCGCCGGCGGGACAGTACTCCACGCATCTGCCGCAGGCGACGCAGTTTTCCTTTTCGACGTGCGCGACGTACGCGGAACGGGACAGGTTGGGCGTGTTGAACAACTGCGAAGTGCGCAGCGCGTTGCAGATCTTCGGATTGCAGTTGCAGATCGCGAAGATCTTCCCCTTGCCGTCAATGTTGGTAACCTGATGCACGAAGCCGTTGTCCTCGGCGCGTTTCAGGATCGCCATGGCTTCCTCGTAAGTAACGTCGTGGCCTCTGCCGGTCTCGCGGCAGTAATCCGCCATATCGCCGACGCCGATGCACCAGTCGTTGTAATCGTCCGCGCATCCCTCGTCCAGCTTTTTGCGTCCGTAACGGCAGGAACACAAGCTCGCGCCGATGTGTCCCTCGTATTTTTTGAGCCAATAGGAAATATGCTCGATGTCCATGGATTCGCTCTCCATGGAGATCGCCTTTTCGACCGGAATGACGTGCATACCGATGCCGGCGCCGCCCATCGGCACCATCGGCGTGATCTTTTCGAGCGGCAGGAACGTCATGCGTTCAAAGAACATCGCGAGTTCCGGATGCCTGTCCATGAGTTCCTTGCTCATGTTGGTATATTCCGCGCTGCCCGGCACGAACAGCGGGATCCAATACCGGCGTTTTTCGCGGTTGCGGCGCAAGTTCGGAACGGGACCCGCGTCGGTGTAACGGTCGCCGTAGTCGTATTCCAGAAGTCCGAAGCACGAGAGCTTGTCCAGCAATTCGTCTAACAGTTCTTGGC
>JAGHTH010000157.1 GCA_018065365.1 Candidatus Coliplasma caballi | reverse complement strand
GAGCGGGATCGGATCGGGGACGTAAATGGGCTCCGGATCGGGATCCGGCTCGGGCTCGGGCTCGGGATCTGGCAGCGGGAACGCGTGGTAGTGTTCCTTGCAATAGCTGTTCGCCGGGCGATCCGCACCGGACGTTCTGCCGGGGTACTCGGCGTGTTCGGGATCGGTCGCGTCGTAGAGATTCTGGAAGAACGCGACGGACGTCGAGTCGGGGTACTCGTAGCCGACCGGGACGTCGATGTAAATGTACTGCGCGTCCGTGATGACGATATTTTTGCGGAAGCAGCGGTCGGACTTTTTCGCGAGGCGGAACCCGACGCGGACGAGGTTATCTTCCGGGCAGTTGCAGCCGGGAACGCAGATCGACTTGGTTTGCTTGTCCCACTCGACCAGCACGTGCCGGTCGCAGTATTCGGTCGGCGCTTCGGACTTGAGGTAGTAGAAATCGGTCGTAACGCAGGAGCCGCTCGTTCCGTAGTAGGCGATGTCGTGTTCGCACGCTTCGGTCGCGAGTTTGCCCGAGTACGAGCAGATCCGCAGTCCCGTGTCGCCTGCGTAAGCGACGGAGCCGGGCATCTCGAACTTTTTGGTGTAGTAGATGCCGTTTTCTTCGTAGTATTGGTAGAGTTTCTGGAAAATGTAGTTCCACAGCACCGCGGAGGGCGAGCCCTTTGCCGTAATGGTTTTGTTGTTGTCGTAGCCAAACCAGCAGGCACCGACGAAATCGGGGGTGTAGCCGCAGAAGTAAAGGTCTTTGTTGTCGTTGGTCGTACCGGTCTTGGCGGCGACCTCCAGCCCCTCAAATTCCTTTTGGATCGTGATGTAGTTGCGGGCGGTACCGACGGAGCCCGAAACGACCGCTTCGAGCAGTTTGGTCATCATGAACGCGGTTTCTTCGCTGTAAAGCACCGCTTCTTCCGGGCGATTGTCCAGCACGATGTTGCCCATGCTGTCGCGCACGACGGAATAGGTGCGCGCCTGCACCGCGACGCCGCCGTTGGCGAACGCGCAATACGCCTGCGCCATGTCGCGCACCGTTACACCCCACGTGAACGATCCGAGCGAAAGCGGGGACAGCGCGCGGTCGGAGAACGTAACGCCCGCGGCGTTGGTATAGGAGTCCACCAGCGTGGAAAGTCCGCTCTTACGCAGATTCTCGAACACGGCGTCCACGCCGAGCAGTTCGCAGGTTTTGACGGCGACGGTGTTCATCGAACGCTGGACGGCGTTGATCAGCGAGGTCGTTCCGTCCCAGCGCGTCCAGGAGTTGTTCGGCCACATGGCTTCGGCTTCCTCGTCGTACAGAATCGGAACGTCGTCGCACGGGCCGCAGAAATTGAGCACGCCGCGTTCGAGCGCGAGGGCATAGACGGAGAGGGGTTTGATCGAAGATCCGCATTGGCGGCGGCTCTGCGTCGCGCGGTTGAGGCCGCGGCTGATCTTCTTTTCGCCGCGTCCGCCGACGATGCCGAGCAGGTTGCCTGTCGCGGGATCCACGATGCACATTGCCGCCTGCGCCTGCATTCCGCTGATCTCCGGCCAGTAACTTTCGTTGGTAAAGACTTCCTCCATGATGGATTGGATCGTCGGATCGACGCAGGTTACGATATGCAGACCGCCGGAGTACAGTTTGATCGACGCCTGCTTTTCGTCCATGCCGTAGGTTTCCATCAAATCGCCAATGACGTCGTCGATCACGGCGTCGATGTAGTAGGAATGCACGTATTCGGAATAGGAATGGTTGTCGTCCTGCGTCAGCGCGAGCGGCGCGTCGTACGCGTCGTAATATTCCTCCGAGGAGATCGCGCCCTGCGAGAGCATTTCGCGCAAAACGAGGTTGCGGCGCTCGAGGTTGTTCTGCGGGTTGACCAGCGGATCGTAGTTGATCGGCCATTTTCCGATCGAGGCGAGCGAAGCGCACTCGGTCAGCGTCAGTTCGGAAAGTTCTTTGCCGAAATATTTTTCCGCCGCGGCGCGCACGCCGTAGCAGTTCTCGGAAAGGTAGATCGTGTTGAGGTACATCTCGAGGATTTCGGTTTTGTCGTATTTCTTTTCGACGTTCAAGGCGCGGAAAATCTCCATGATCTTACGCTGGATCGTGTCCTGGTTGTCGCCGGACACGTTTTTGATGAGCTGCTGAGTGATCGTGGAGCCGCCGTACCACGATCCCGACGGGACGAAGAAGTTATACACCGCGGAGAGCGTGCGCTTGGTATCGACGCCGTTGTGTTCCCAGAAACGCTGGTCTTCGATCGAAACGTAGGCGTTGATGAGCTGCGACGGGATGTCGCTGTACGCTACCCAAAGGCGATTCTGCGAGGAGGAAAGGCGGTCGTCCGGGAGTTCGATCTCGTTGCCGTATTCGTCGGTGTAGTACAGGGAGGTGG
>JAGHTH010000137.1 GCA_018065365.1 Candidatus Coliplasma caballi | reverse complement strand
CGCCTTTGAATTTGATCCGTTTCGTCATGGCTTCAGATGCCTCTTTCCGTTTCTTTTTCGGTAAGCAGAACGACCGCCGTCGCGGCGATCCCTTCTTTTCTGCCCGTGAAACCGAGACCTTCCTCGGTGGTGCTTTGACGCTGACTCTGTCGGTCGGCAGAGAGAGCGCCGAAGCGATTTTTTCGCGCATGGCGGGAATAAAAGACGCCAGTTTCGGCTGCTGCGCGATGACCGTGGCGTCGATGTTTTCGATTCTGTACGCGCTTTCCAACAGGGAAGCGCATTTTTCCAAAAGCAGAATGGACGAGATGCCCTCGTACGCGGGATCGTTGTCCGGGAAATGCTTCCCGATGTCGCCGAGCGCGGCGGCACCCAACAGCGCGTCGCAGATCGCGTGCGTCAGAACGTCCGCGTCGGAATGTCCGAGCAGGCCTTGTTCGTACGGAACTTCCACCCCGCCCAAAATCAGTTTGCGGTTTTCGGCAAAGCGGTGTACGTCGTATCCCTGACCGATCCTCATACGGTTTTCTCCTTTGCTTTTTCTTCTTTTTGACGGATCAGAACGAGCGCCCGCGCGAGCGTCAGATCCTCTTTGGTGGTAATTTTGCGGTTGGACGCCGGGCAGGGAACATAAGCGACCCGGAAGCCCGCCTGTTCGAGCATCGCCGTTTCGTCCGTGAACGCGCTGCCCGCTTTGGAAGCGAGGGCGTAGGCGGCGAGGTACGCGTCCTTGCGGAACACCTGCGGCGTTTGCAGGGCGAGCAGGTACTTCCGCCCCGGCGTATAAAGCATCGAGTGCTCTTCATCGACGTATTTGATCGTGTCCGTCACGGGTGTGCAGGCGGTCGCGGCGCCGGTCTTTTTTGCTTCCTCGATCACGGCTTCGATGATCTCTTTCGTAACGAACGGGCGCGCGCAGTCGTGAACGCACAGGATCGTCGCTCGCTTGTCCGCGGCATCGACGCCGTTGAACACCGATTTCGTGCGGGTGTTTCCGCCGTCGCAGAAGCGGATCGGCTTTGCGGGAGAAGACGGCACCAACGCTTCCAGACGCGGACGGTTCGTTCCGCAGACGATCACGATCTCATCGACGGAAGATTGCAGAAACGCTTCCGTCACGTGCTGCAGCAGGGCTTTTCCGTTCAGCGTCAGTTCGGGCTTGGAAACGCCGCCCATCCGCGTTCCGCTGCCTGCCGCCACGATGATCGCGCTGACAAACGGCTCTTTTTTCATAGTACGTTTTCCTTTCCGAAAATGATCGGAGCTTTGCTCTCACAGTCCGCGGATCAGATCGCCGGGCTTCGCCCCGTCGATCCGCAGGAAAAAGGTCATGCGCGGGTGTCTTGTGTCCTCGATCGGCTGCATCTCGGCGTCAAACAGTTCGCCGATCGTGATATCCCGTCCGGTCGTACCGGGCGAAAGCAGGTTGGCGCGGTCGCCGAGCAGCATCTTGTTGTATTGCTCGCACTCGGCGAGTTTCGTTTCGGGATCGTACCGGCGGACGACCGCCAAAAACGCCCGGTCTTTGAGGTATAGGTTGTCGGAAACGATATTCGCCTGTTCCATCGGCGACGCAAAAAAGTACCCCGTGCCGTATTCGCGGTGCGAAACGCTCTCCGTTTCGGCAAGCAGGGCGGGGTTGAACGGTCTGCCCGCCAGCACGTCGTCAAGCGCCATTCGATAGGCGTTCGTAACCGCGGCGGTATAGTAGGCGCTCTTGACGCGCCCTTCGATTTTGAAGCAGGAAATGCCCGCCTCGACCAATTCGGCAAGATGATCAACCATGCGCAGATCTTTGGAAGAAAACAGGTAAGTGCCTTCCTCGGTCTGCTCGGCGGTCAGAATGTCTTCGCCCCGTTTTTCTTCTTTGACGTAGTATTTCCAGCGGCACGGCTGCGCGCATTTGCCCTCGTTGGCGTTGCGGCCCGTGTAATAGTTGGACAGCAGGCAGCGCCCCGAATACGACACGCACATCGCGCCGTGTACGAACGTTTCAAGTTCGAGGTCGTCCGGGATCTCCGATCGGATCGAGCGGATCTCGGCAAGCGAAAGTTCTCTCGCCAGCACGATGCGGCGCACGCCCTGGCGGTACCAGAAACGGCAGGTCGCGGCGTTCACGGTCGAGGTTTGGGTGGAAAGGTGGATCGGCGCGTCCGGAAAAGACTGCCGCAGAAGATCCATTATTCCCGGATCGGACACGATGAACGCGTCGGGGAGTGTCTCCCGGATCGAATCGAAAAATGCCGGAAGTTCCGCGACGTCGCTCTGCCGCGGCATCACGTTGGCGGTTACATAGACCTTCGCGCCGCGCGCGTGGGCGTACGCGATGCCCTGTGCGAGTTCCTCCGGGGAAAAATTCTCGGACGCGCTCCGCATTCCGTATTTCTTCATACCGAGATAGACCGCGTCGGCGCCGTAATCGACCGCGAACCGCAGTTTTTCGGGATTGCCGGCGGGGGACAGGATCTCGGGCTTTCGGGCAGAATCAACCATTTTGCTGTGCCTCTTGCGCCAATTCGGCGTTTTCTCTCGCCACGCGCTGCTTGTTGCGCTCGTGCGCGGCTTTGGTCGCGGCGTAGTACGTTTTGCCGGCGTTGTTGCTGACGAAGAAGTACACGTCGATCTCTTTGTCTTTGTCGTCCAGCGGTTTGCTGGGATAGATCGCGGCAAGGATGGCGTCCAACCCCGGATTGCAGATCGCGCCGGGCGTCAGACCGTCGTACAGGTAGGTGTTGTAGGGGCTCGGGAAAGAAAGATCGACCTTGGAAGGATCGGCTTCGCGCTCCCTGCCCGCGAGTTCGTAGGCGTACTGGATCGTCGCGTCGCTTTCCAAACGCGGAAAATCCGCCGCGTGCGACAGACGGTTGTGGAACACCTGCGAGATATACTCAAAATCTTCCGCCGTTCTGCCTTCGCACTGGATCAGGGAAGCCAGCGTTATGATCTTGTCGAGCGTAAAGTCCGATTTCCGCGCGACTTCTTCGTAATCGGCTTTCCAGTCCGTCCAGACCTTGTCGTTGAAGTTGTTGAGCAGTTTGTTGATGCAGAGATACTCGTCGGTATCGGTGTAGAAATCGTAGGTGTCGGGGTAGAGATACCCTTCCAGACGGTAAACACGGTCTTTCGGCCAGCCGTTTTCGTCCAACAAACGCACGAATTCGTGCTTGTAGGGGTAGTTGTTGATCGCTTCGACGAATCCCTCGCGCGTACCGATGCCGTTTTGCAAAAACAGATTGATGACGTCATCGACCGTAAAGCCCTCCGGGAACGTCAGCGTTACGACGACGCGGTTGCGCTTGACGGTGGTCAGCGCGTTCAGCATCTGCGAATAGTTCATCGAGAGGTTCATCGTATGCTCGCCCGGGATGAAATCGATCGCCTCGCCGTCGCCGTAATATTTTAAGAACAGTTTGAACGGCCATTCGTAGTCGATCAGTCCCTTGTCCAACAAGAGTTTGGAAACCTCGTCTTCGGTCGCGTTCTCCGGGATCGTAACGAGGACCTCCTCGTTGCCCGTAACGAGCGCGAACACGTCGTTTCCGATCTCGATGACGAAATAGGAAAGGTACGCCGCGATGATGACCACCACTGCAACGTAGATCAGCGCTTTTGCGAGGAAACTCATATTCAGAACGCCGTTCACGATCTTGAACAGGATCCGCTTGGGCTTCGCCATTCCCTCGTAAGGATCGGGCTCGGCGTCTTCGTCTTCCTCGTCTTCGGGATCGGTCGGGATCGGCGGTTCGTTGCCGGTACCCTCCGTCAGATGTGAAGCGAGCACGTCTTCTTCCTGCGCGTCGGACTCTTTTTCAAGAAAATGCGTCGCCGCCAGATCGGAGATCTGGGACGTTTTCTTTTCGGCTTCCACGGAAAGTTCCGCCGTTACGGCGTCCGGATCGTCGAGCGGAAGACCGATGGCGATCTTGTTGTGAAGTTCCGGCGCGGGCGCCTTTTTGACGGGCGCGGACTTCTTCTTCGGGTGGAGAGGTTCCCCGATCAGCCGGGTTTCACCGCACGCGGGATCGAACGTCTTTGCGGGCGCGGGCTTGCTCTGCGCCTTTTTCGCGCGGTATTCGGAAAGCAGATCGTCCACTTCGCCGGTCGCGTCCGAGGGCTTGTTGATTTCGTTGTTCATGGATCCGGGGCCACCTTTCTCAAATCATTGAAACGCGGTAATCAGCAGGAATACCACGATTAAAAGCAAAAACGTAGGGGAGAGGAACGTCTTCGAGATTCCCTCGCGGTTGCGCGGCGGCAAGGTCGTTTCGGACGGCTCCTCGGCGTACCGGAAGAACAGATGCTCCACGCAGTACAGGAAGAAAAACAGCGAAAGCCCGAACAGTACCGCCAGCAGAAAGCCGACGAAGAACGAGCCGTTTTTGAGCAGCGTGATCCGCAAGAACTGATCCGAAGCGAACACGTTGAGCGCGTTGGAAAGCAGATGCAGCAGGACGGCGGGGATGATCGAGCGGGATACGACCGTGACCATTCCGAGCAAAACGCCCGCGAAGAGATAGGCGAGGAAATTCTCGACCGAAAAATGTAACATCGCAAAGCACAGCGCCGTGATCAGAATGGCGTTCCAATCGCCGAGCGCACGGTATTCCGCCAGAAGCACGCCGCGGAACAGCACTTCCTCACACACCGCGGGAACGATGACCAGCGAAAGCAGGACTCCCGCGAACGAGGGATCTTCCAGGTTGCCGGAGAGGGCGTCGAAGAAACCCTTCATTTCGACCGTGGTGTCGGAAAGGAAGCGAAAGAAAAATTTGATGAGCAAACTGCCGGAAACGAAGGTCAGCGCGGAGAACAGGATCAGCCAAAAATGCCGCAGTCCGACGGGGGAAAGCAGCATCGGCGTGGCGAGTTTCCGCTTGCGCAGCAGGTAATACAGCATACAGGGGACGACCAGCACCAACACCTGCACCAGCGAAATGGACAACAGCAGATCCCCGCTCTCCATGCGTGCAAGCAGGAAGCGGGACAGGTGCATGGCGCCGAATACGAACAGCACCAACAGCGGCGCTGTCAGGTGGGAAATCGTTTTTCCGGTTTTGGTGGATTGCTCCGCCATGAAAACCCTCTCCTTTCCGAACGTTTGAAGTGTCGTCGGTTATTTTCTGACGGCTTCGCGGATCTCGGTTTCTTTTTCCGCACCGAATAAAAGCCCGATGAGAAAGAACCCGAATTCGTCCGCTACGCCCATTCCTTCCGCCGTGACGAAAATATCGTCCTGCTCCACCTTTTTGCCGGTGTGGATCCCGCCGGCGACCAGTGATTCAAACCCGGGATAGCAGGCGTATTTTCTGCCGTCCAAAAGCCCCATTCTGCCTAAAATGGAGGGCGCGGCGCAGATCGCGGCGACGATTTTCCCGTTTTCGACGGCGTCCTGGATCATCGAACGGACTTTGATGCTTGAGAACAGGTTGTCGGTGCCGAGTTTTCCGCCGGGCAGGATCAGGCAGTCCGTGCCGCTGCGATCGACCGCGTCGATCGTGCAGTCCGCACCGATGCGGAATCCGTGCGAGCCGACCACCGTTTCGCTTCCGTCGATCGACGCCAGCGTTACTTTCGCGCCGGCGCGCAAGAGCAGATCCGCGGGGACGAGCGCTTCCGCTTCCTCAAACCCTTCGGCAAGTAAAATCGTTACGTTTGTCATGATTACCTCTTTCCGAGCAACGCTTCGACGTGTTTTCTGACTTCCGCGTGGATATCTTCCCGCGTGCGTAAGGCACCGTCTTTGACACAGTCGATCCGCGTCCAGCCCAGTTTTTCGGAAGAATACAGGGCGGCGCGATAGCTTTGCTCCAAATGTGTTTTGCTCTTTTCGTGAATATCGGTTGCCCGCCCGGTCGTGTCGGTGCGGTACCGGATCAGTTCTCTCGAAACTTCCGGCGGCAGACACAGGTATAATACGAGGTCCGGTGCGGGAAGTCCGAGTTTTCCGAACTCAAAATCAAACAGCCAGTCCAGAAACCCGTCCGCTTCTTCGGGGGGGAGTTTGGAAAGCTGATGCACCGCGTTGGCGGTGGTATAGCGGTTTGCGACGATGAGCGTCCCGGCGTCGTAGTCCTTTTTCCAATCCAGCAGATAGGAACAGACGCGATCGACCGCAAAGAAAGAGGACGCGGCGTAGCCGTTCACGGCGGCGGGATCTTCCCCGAATCTGCCGGAAAGGTACATTTTGACCGCTGCGCTCATTTCGTCGTCGTAGGTCGGGAACGAAAGATACCGGTAGGGCACTCCCATTTCCTCCAGCGATTGCAGCAGGAGTTTGGTCTGCGTTTCTTTGCCGGAGCCGTCGAGTCCGTCCAGCGCGATCAGCATGGCGAGCCACATCCTTTCTTCAAAACAAAAATACCGAATTTTATAACATCTTATTATACAACCGCCGCGCGAAAAAAGCAAGTCTTTCCGCAGATTTTTTACACTTCTTACAATAAATTATATCGTTTCTCCCGCTTTTTTCGCAAAAAAACGGCTGACCGAAGTCAGCCGTTGTCGTTTTTTGGGGTTGTTCAACGGAATTCTTCCGGCAGAAACTCCGCCGGGATGATCGCTTTCACGGTCGCGTACAGGCAATCGAGGTCGAATTTCCCGCCGTTCAGTTGGTAGCCGGGGAATTCTTTTTCGCGCTTGTGAATGCCGTGCGAGGCGGCAAGTTCCGCCGTGTAATCGGACAGGTAATAGATCTTGAATTTGCGGTATCCCGTGTCAATGGAGCGGTTCACGCTCGTGCCCGCTTCAAAGTGGATGACGAGCGGGACGAAGGTGGGGTTCTCGACCGAAACGGCGCCGGTGTCCACGTCCTTGCGGATGTCGAATTTCAGCATTCCTTCGAGGTGGCACATTCCTTCGTGCATCCCCGAAACGAAGTTTCCGATCGAATACGTGATCAGCGTTTTGTGTCCTTCCGCGTTCGTTTTCCATTCCATCGGCTCGATGCAATGCGGGTGCATCCCAATCACGACGTCCACGCCGAGATCGCAGAACAGCTGGGCGTATTTCTTTTGGTTGCTCGTGGGATTCCAGCGGTATTCGTCGCCCCAATGCGCCGAAACGACGACCAGATCCGCCTGCTGCTTCGCGAGCGCGACCTGCTTGCGCACCAGAGATTCTTCCAGGTAGGGAATGCAGGTCGAGGTGTTGTTGCGGATGCCGTTGGTGTGTTCGGTATAGGAGAGCAGGGCGATCTTGATCTCCTCTTTTTCCAGAATGACGATGTTCTCGGTGTCGGCGGTGCCGGAATAATATCCGATCGGCGTCATGCCGAGATTCTTGAAAAACGCCGCGGAATTTTTGACCGCCGCGTCGGAGCCGCAGTCCAGCATATGATTGTGAGCGAGGTTTACGACGTCCACGCCGAGATCGTACAGCGTCGCGCCGATGATCTCGGGGGAATTGAAGCGCGGATAACCCGAAATGGCGTTCGTCCCGCCCATGAACAGCGTTTCCTGATTGACGTAGCAGACGTCCGCTTCTTTCATCGCGGGCGCGACGAATTCGTAGATCGAATGGAAATCGTAGTTGTCGTCGTTTGCCGCCGCGTAGGTGCATTGCTGCCCGTGCTCCTCGGCATAGACCTCCATTCCGTGATAGTAAACGGACGGGTGCAGAATGTTATCGCCGCAGGCGACGAAATGCAAAACGGTGTCTTCCTCGGGAAGAACGATGTCCTCGACGCTCGTCGTTTCAAATACCTCGGACGACGCGGGGAGGGAGGACGGCTCTGCGGAAGGATCTTCTCCCGAAGAACTCTCGACGAACGGGTTTTCTTCGGTCAGCTCGCAGCCGCAGGCGAACAGAAAGCAAAGCAGCATCAAGACTGCAAGTAATCTCCGTGTTTTCAAAATCGGTGTCCTTTCGTGGTGGATTCGTTAGCACAAGTATAGCACTTTTTTTGCGTTCTGTCAATGACGGACGCGGAAAATCAGACGATCCATTTTGCGAAATATCCCTGCGCGCGAAGGTCGCAGCACGCGGTCAGAAGCGTTCCCTCGGGGGTGTATTCGACGCTCTGCACGGTCGCGAGCCGGTACGCCTCGCTGACCTTTGCCGCCGCTTCGTGCGGAAAGAACAGCCGCAGCGTCTTTTTCCCGCCGTTGACCGTTTGTTCCAGCACGGTCAGCAGCGTTTCGATGCCGGCGCCCGTTCCGGCGGAAATTTCCACCGCGTCGCCGGGAAGCAGCTGCGCGCCGGGATCTTCGACGAGATCCATTTTGTTATAGACTTCCAAAAGGGGTTTGTCGCCCGCGTTCAGTTCACGGATCAGACCGTCCGTAACGGCGCGTTTGCGTTCGCGCTCTCCGGGCTCCTCCGAGCCGTCGGTCAGCCGCAGGATAAAGTCGCAGTAGGTCAGTTCCTCCAGCGTCGAGCGGAACGCCTTGACCAGATGCGTGGGCAGGCGGTCGATGAAGCCGACGGTGTCGGTCAGCAGTACCTCCGTCCCCTCCGGCAAAGTCAGGCGGCGCGTGGTGGGATCCAACGTGGCGAACAGCTTGTCCTCCGCCAGAATGCCGGCGTCGGTCAGACGGTTTAACAGCGTCGATTTCCCGGCGTTCGTATAGCCGATGATCGCGACGGTCGGGATGCCCGAACGGGTGCGCTGCGCGCGTTTGACCGAGCGGGTGCGTTCCAGATCGCCGAGTTCGGCTTCCAAAGCTTCGATGCGGCGACGGATGTGGCGGCGGTCGCTTTCCAGCTTGCTCTCGCCGGGGCCGCGCGTACCGATACCGCCGCCGAGACGGGACAGGTCTTTTCCGTGTCCGACCAATCGCGGCGCCGTGTAGCGCAGACAGGCGATCTCCACCTGCAATTTTCCTTCGCCCGTAACGGCGTGAAGCGCAAATATATCGAGGATCAACATGGTGCGGTCGATGACGCGGACGCCGACGATATCTTCCACGTTCGCGATCTGCGACGGCGACAGTTCGTGGTCGAACACCACGAGCCCGATCCGGTCGTCCGCTTTGACGAGCGAAGCGATCTCCTCACATTTTCCGCTGCCGATCAGCGTGGCTTTTTCGGGGTGCGGGCGATTTTGCAGAACGATCGCGGCGGGCTCGCCGCCGGCGGTTTCCAGCAGCCGTTTCAACTCGTCCAGCGAACGCTCGCATTCGCTTTCCGCCCTGCCGAGCGTGGCGGCGACGAGAACGGCAAAGGTGTGTTCTTCTTTTTGTAAAATGGTTTCCGACATAACGTTTCCTCCTCTCTCAAAGGAAAAAGAAAACAGCGCACGGCTTGGTGCGCTGCTCTTTGTTTCGGAAATTAACCGAGATTGAACTTCTTCTTGAACTTATCCACACGACCGCCCGCATCGACAAACTTCTGCTTGCCGGTAAAGAAGGGGTGGCATTTGGAGCAGATATCAACCTTCAGATTTTCCTTGACGGACTTGGTGTGGTAAACCGCACCGCAAGCGCAAGTGATGGTGGTGTCCTTAAAATCCGGATGAATACCCTGTTTCATGTTCGTGTTTCCTCGCTTTCTTCGTGGACCCGACATTCCCAACGCCGGATCAATATTTTTTATGCGAGGGGTAGTATAGCATATTTTTTTGCAAAAATCAAGTCCTTTTTTTCATTTTCTTCTTGATTTTTTGCAGAAAATGCGCTAAAATAACACGAAATAACCGAAAGCAAGAGGACAAAACGGTCATGGACGAACAACAAAGCGGTATGCCGGATCTGATGAAACGATCCGCCTACGCGTACGATCTTCCCGAGGAACTGATTGCGCAAACCCCTTCCGAGCGGCGCGACGCCTGTCGGCTGCTGGTGCTGCACAAGGACGACGGGAAGACCGAGCATCTGCATTTTTTTGATGTGAAACAGTATTTTCATCCCGGCGATTGCCTGGTCATCAACGATACGCGCGTGATCCCCGCCCGCATTTTCGGAACGGCGGACGGCAGGGAAGGCAATATCGAAACGGTGCTGCTCTCCCGGGTAAAAGACGCGGACGGCGAGGTGTGGCAGGCGTTGACCAAGCCGGGCAAAAAGACGCGCGTCGGGCAGATCATCCGCTACCCCGAGGGGTTGACCGGAGAAGTCATCGACGTGCTGGACGACGGGGTGCGTGTGATCCGCTTTTCCTACGAGGGTGTGTTTCTGGAGCTGCTCGAACGCATCGGGCTGATGCCGCTGCCGCCGTAC
The DNA here is from genome assembly GCA_018065365.1 of Candidatus Coliplasma caballi. GTDB lineage: Bacteria > Bacillota > Clostridia > Oscillospirales > CAG-382 > Coliplasma > Coliplasma caballi. Next base: position 28,720 of record JAGHTH010000137.1, on the reverse strand, counting down.
ATCAAAAAGCGCCTGGAAGACCGGGATCAGTACCAGACCGTCTATGCCAAAACCAACGGCTCCGCCGCGGCGCCGACCGCCGGGCTGCACTTCACGCCCGAACTGCTCGCGGAACTGGAAGAAGCCGGTGTGAAGATCGTCCGCGTGCTGCTGCACGTCGGGCTCGGAACGTTCCGTCCGGTCAAAGAAGACGATATTCTCGCTCATAAGATGCATTCGGAATATATCTGCGTTAAGAAAGAAGCGGCGGACGCGATCAACGAAGTGAAACGAAGCGGCGGCAGGGTATTCGCCGTCGGAACGACCAGCGTGCGTACGCTCGAGAGCGTAACCGACGAGCAGGGAATCGTCCACGCGTTTGAGGGGCAGACCGACATTTTTCTGTACCCCGGGAAGAAATTCCACGCCATCGACGGATTGATCACGAATTTCCACCTGCCCGAAAGTACGCTGATCATGCTGGTGTCCGCGTTTGCGGGCTACGAGCATACCATGAACGCTTACAAGGAAGCCGTGGAGCAGAGATACCGCTTCTTCTCTTTCGGAGACGCCATGCTCATCGTGTGAATATTTTCGGGAAAGCCCGCCTTGCGCGGACTTTTTCTTTTCTCCGCTTTTTTCTGTAAGAGAAATGTAAAAAAAGTATAAACTGTCGTTTTTCCCTTGCATTCCGGGAAATTCTATGATATAATATAAACTAACTTACTATAAGCCGAAAATCAGGACGTTTTTACGAGGTGGAATATGCCGGAAACAACAGGTCGGATCCCCGTTTACGCCGTCGTCGGACCTACCGCGACGGGAAAAAGCGCATACGCGATCCGGCTGGCAAAGGAAACGGACGGCGAGATCGTCAGCGGAGATTCCATGCAGATCTATCGCGGAATGGACATCGGTACGGCGAAGACGCTCCCCGAAGAACAGAAAGGCGTTCCGCACCATCTGATCGACGTCGCGGAGATCGCGGAGCCGTTCTCGGCGGGGAAGTTCATCGAGCAGGCAAAGCAGGCGATCTTTGAGATCGCTTCGCGCGGCAAAACGCCGATCGTCTGCGGCGGCACCGGACTTTATATCGAACTTTTGCTGACCGGCAGAAAGTTGGTCGAAACGACCGCCGATCCGGCGCTGCGGGAGGAACTGTTCCGCTACGCCGAAGCCAACGGCAACGAGGCGCTGCATTCGCTGTTACGCAAAGAAGATCCCGAAGCGGCTGCGGCGATCCACCCCAACAACGTCAAGCGCGTGGTGCGCGCGCTGGAGATCTGCCGCACGTCCGGAATGACCAAGACCGAGGCGGACAGGCAGAGCAGAGAAGCGGACAATCCGTTCGCGCCGCACATCGTCCGTCTGACTTTCGGCGACCGTGAGAAGTTGTACCGCCGCATCGACGCTCGCGTGGACGCGATGTTCGGGAAAGGGCTGGAAGCGGAAGTCCGGGCGCTCTGCGAGCGCGGACTCCGGGAAACGCCGACGGCTTCCCAGGCGATCGGCTACAAGGAATTTTACCCGTATTTTGACGGCACGGCGACGCTGCGGGACGTGCGCGACGCCATCTGCCTGAATACCAGACATTACGCCAAACGACAGGAGACCTGGTTCTCCGCGATGCATACGGACGAAACGGTCGTCATCGGAGCAGATTGACCGACCGGGAAAGGAAAACGCATGAGCCGCAGTCTGAAAACCTTTTTTGCGCAGTTCGGTTCCACGGTGCTTCTGGTGGGGCTCTGCGTATATCTGATCGTTCAGCTGACACTCGGCATCGGCGAGGTCGTCGATACCGAGAATACCACTTTCGCGACCGTTACGGACTCCGTACGTCTGGAAGCGTACCTGTTCCGCGACGAAAAACCGCTTTACAGCGGCACCACCGGCACCAACAGTTATCTGGCGGAATCGGGGGCGAAGGTCGTCAAGGGCGAGACCGTCGCGGTTACCTATTTGCAGGAAACCGACGCCGGTTTGCAGGAAAAGATCACGCGGATCGACCGCATGATCCGCATTCTCGAACAGTCCGGGCTGAAAAGCGGCGCGATCACGACCGACCTGTCCGTGCTTGACAAGAACATTGAGGAAATGACCGTCGAAATGCTGCGCGAGATCGCCGACGGCGACCTGTTCAAAGCGCAGCGCGGCGAGGAGCCGCTCTTGATCGAAATGAATCGCAGGCAATCGCTGTTAGGCAGCGACGGCGTTTCGTTCGCGACCCGCATCAACGTTCTGAAACAGGAAAAAGCGGATTTAGAGCGTTCCTTGCAGGGCGAGTCCGTGCAGGTTATCGCGCCCGATTCGGGCTATTTCTATTCCGGCGTGGACGGCTACGAAGGAACTTTTTCGATGGAAGCGCTTGCCGATCTGACGGTGGAACGGTTCCGCCGGCTGACGGAGTCCGAGCCGGACAACCGCATTCTGCAAAACGCCTGCGGAAAACTCGTGAGCAACGCGGAATGGAGCATCGCGGTCGCGACCGACCGTAAGACCGCCGCGCACTACACCGTCGGCAGAAGTTATTCGGTTTCGTTCCCGTATTCCGGCGGACTTTCGATCCGGATGAGTTTTGACAGACGGCTGATGCAGACGGACTCGGATACCGAGGTGCTGATCTTCTCGTGCCGGCAGCTCCCGGAGGGATTTGATTTTTCGCGGAACCAGACCGTTCAGCTTTCGCTGGGCGAGTACGAAGGGATCCGCGTGCATACGTCCGCGCTTCGTGTGCTGGACGGGGAAGTCGGCTGTTACGTTCTGGACGGAACGCGCGTGGTGTTCAAAAAAGCGGACGTGATTTACCGCAACGACGAGTACACGATCTGCCGCATCCCCGAAAATCCCGTAACGGAACGACGGATCGACCGCGCGTATATTTCGCCCGAATACCTTTCCCTGTACGATACCGTCATCCTGTCGGGTACGGATCTGTACGTCGGAAAGACGCTGCAATAGAGGCCCCGGGAATGAACGGAAAAGAACAGATCGCCGCGGCGATCGAAAGGATCCTTTCGGAACTTGACGGCAGAGCGGAACTGCTCGCGGCGACCAAAACGGTGCCTGCCGAGCTGATCAACTTTGCCATTTCCAAAGGCGTCAGACTGATCGGCGAGAATCGCGTGCAGGAACTGCTCGAAAAATACGACGCGATCGACAAGAAGAACGCGCAGATCCATTTCATCGGGCATTTGCAGACCAACAAGGTCAAATACATCATCGATAAGGTTTCGATGATCGAATCGGTGGACAGTATCGCGCTTGCGCGGGAAATCGAAAAGCAGGCGGCGAAACGGGATCTCTCCATGAGAATTCTGGTGGAGATCAACGTCGGAAACGAGCCGGGGAAATCCGGGATCGCACCGGAGGAAACCGAGTCGTTCGTCGATGCGCTCGCGGCTTTTCCGCATCTGATCCCCTGCGGAGTGATGGCGGTGCCGCCGAAAAATTGCACGGAAGAAGAAAAAAAGAAGAATTTTCAAAAAATATCGCAAAAATTCCTTGACATCCGCGCAAAAAAAGAAGATAATAAGGAATGGAGTATTGTGTCCGTCGGTATGAGCGGGGATTACCTGTCCGCCGTGGAGAACGGCTCCAACCTCGTCCGGATCGGAAGCGCCGTTTTCGGCGAGCGGAATTATGGCGGGGAAAACAACACGAAATAAAAAAAGAGATAGATCAAAAACATTTTTGGAGGTACATCATGGGATTTTTCGGACGTGTCAGTGATATGTTCAAAGGCGAAGACGGCTATATGGAAGAGGAAGAGGAAAACTTCGGTGCCGTCGAGGAAGAAGAGACTGCGGAGAACATTGAAATGAAAGCCGCTCCCGCATCCGCACCCAAATCGACCGGAATCGGTTCGTCCGCTCCGCTCGAAATGAAGGTGGTCAAACCCGAGCGCATCGAGAACGCTTTCGGCATCGGTGAGCACCTGCTCGCGAGACGCACCGTCGTCATCAACTTCGAAGAAACCAACAAAGAAACGATCCGCCGCATCCTTGACTTTGTCGGCGGCGTGGTCTTCGCGATCGACGGCAACATCAAAAAGGTTTCCGACGCGACCTATATCGCGACGCCCAAGAACGTGGACGTAACGGCAGACGTTGATACGGCACAGCGTCCCGACGATTCTCCCAAGTCCAGAGAACTGTTCTGATTGTAGAAAAGGAAAAGAGACCGATACTTTGGAGATTCTCGTTCAGGTAACCGAGGCGACCGTTCTGGCGGTTTTGTTCGTCATCGGCACCGCGGTGTTCTTGCGCAGCATCCTGCCGCTGTTCGTGTCGGAAGACTCGCTGCTGTTTGCGTTTTGCTGCGTGCTTTCGGAACCGTTGGTGGCTCCTGTCCGGAGTGCTCTGGACAGGACCGCTCTTGCGGAGTTGGTTCCGGTGGATCTGTCCAATCTGGCGACTTATCTGCTGATTTTGCTCCTGCAATCTTTCCTGCTGTCCGTTTCTTGAAAAAAGAACGCCGGAGAGCAGGTTTTGTCGCGCGTATTTTTATTTTCGAATCAAAGAAAGGAATGTTGTACGATGCTTGCACCCCACGAGTTGAAAAACAAATCGTTTACCAAAACGTTAAAAGGGTATAACCCCGCCGAAGTGGACGAATACATCGCGTTTCTGCTGGACAAGTATGCGGAAGCGTACAAAGAGAATAACGAGCTGGATCATAAACTCCGCGTCGTCGTAACCAATCTCGACGAGATCAAGGACGAGGAAGAATCCATCCGCAGCACGCTGATCTCCGCGCAGAAAATGGCGCAGAACATCATTGCCGACGCCAACGAAAAGGCGGATGTGATCACGGGCGCGGTCAAAGACCGCTGCGACGCGGTCATCGCGGAATTCAAGGAACAGCTTCGGGCGGAAAAAGAGGAAATGTGGGAACTTCGCACCCGCATCGTCGATTTCAAGAAGCAGCTTTTTGATCAGTACCGCGATCATTTGCAGGCGATCAAGGACGCTTCCGTCAACGAGATCGACGAGATCGTGCTTCCCAACGAGGATGCGGTCGTAACGCAGATCTTCAAGGACGTGAAGCAGGGGATCGAGGACGGAACGCACGACGACGAGGACGACGGGCTGGAGATCCGTCCGGTCGGCTTGCATTTTTCCGCGGAAGACGCGCCGGAACTGACGGGCGAAGCCGCGGAAGCGGAAGACGAATACCTGCGCTATATGCTGGAAGGCAACGAGAACGTCAAAGGCGCGCAGAACGGCGAGTCCGAAAACGCGGACGCCGAAGAATAAAGGAAAGGTTTTTCTGAAACGATCATGAAAGATTACAAAGACACACTGAATCTGCCCGCCACGGAATTTCCGATGCGCGGCAATCTTCCCGCACGGGAGCCGGAGATCAAGGCGAAGTGGGACGAGATCGATCTTTACCATAAAATGTTAGAGACCAACGAGGGACATCCGAACTTTATTCTGCACGACGGCCCTCCTTTCTCCAACGGCAATATCCACATGGGCACCGCCATGAACAAGGTGTTAAAGGATTTCATCAACAAATCCAAATCCATGGCGGGCTTCCGTACGCCTTACGTTCCCGGCTGGGATAACCACGGAATGCCGATCGAAAGCGCGATCATCAAGCAGTCCAAGCTCGACCGCAAAAAGATGTCCGTGCCGGAGTTCCGCAGCGCCTGCAAAGCATTTGCGGAAAAGTTCGTGGGCATTCAGATGGCGTCTTTTGAACGTCTCGGCGTGGTCGGCGATTGGAAAGAGCCGTACCTGACCATGAATCCCTCGTTTGAAGCGAGAGAGGTCAAGGTCTTCGGGAAGATGTTTGAAAAGGGCTATATCTACAAAGGCATGAAGCCGGTCTATTGGTGCGCACACGACGAAACCGCGCTCGCGGAAGCCGAGATCGAGTACCAGGATTCGCCCTGTACATCCATTTACGTCAAATTCCGCGTGGCAGACGACAAGGGCAAACTGTCGGGCGAATTTGATCTGAAAAACACCTATTTCGTGATCTGGACGACGACGCCCTGGACGCTGCCGGGCAACGTCGCGATCGCGGTGCATCCGAGAGAGGCGTACTGCGTCGTCAAGGTCGGCACCGAATATTACATTATGGCGGACGCGTTGGTCAAAGACACGATGGCGACTGCCGGCATCGCCGATTACGAGGTCGTGAAGACCGGGTACGTCGGAAGCGATTTCGAATATATGACGGCGCAGCATCCGTTCCTCGACCGCACGAGTTTGCTGTGCGTTGCCGAGTACGTTACGATGGACAGCGGTACCGGCTGCGTGCATACCGCTCCCGGCTACGGCGCGGAAGACTTTGTAACCGGCGTCAACTACGGCTTGGAGATCCTCGTTCCCGTGGACGATAAGGGCTACCAGGGCGAAGCGGCGGGCAAGTTTGCCGGACTGCGTTTCGACGAGTCGAACGGCGCGATCCTCGCGGACCTCAAAGAAAGCGGCGCGCTGCTGGCTTCCAAAGAGATCATCCACCCGTATCCGCATTGCTGGAGATGTAAGAAACCGATCATTTACAGAGCCGCTCCGCAGTGGTTCTGCTCGGTCAAATCGTTCAAGGACGAGGCGATCAAGGCCTGCGAAGAAGTAACCTGGATGCCCGCGTGGGGCAAAGACCGTATGGCAGACATGATCTCCGAACGCGCCGATTGGTGTATTTCCCGTCAGCGCCATTGGGGACTTCCGATCCCGGTGTTCTACTGCAAGGATTGCGGAAAGATTGTCTGCGACGAAAAAACGATCGGCCGCGTTTCCGAACTGTTCGGAGAATACGGCTCGAACGTCTGGTTTGAGAAAGAAGCGAAAGACCTGCTGCCCGAGGGCTACGTTTGCCCGAAGTGCGGCAAAGCGAATTTTGAAAAAGAAACGGATACGCTGGACGGCTGGTTCGATTCCGGCTCGACGCATTTCGACGTACTCGACGGCAGAGAGGGCATGGAACGTCCTTCCGATCTGTACCTCGAGGGCGGCGACCAGTATCGCGGCTGGTTCCAGTCTTCGCTGCTGACCGCCATCGGCTCCGGTGTCGGACACGCGCCTTATAAGGCGGTGCTGACGCACGGCTGGACCGTGGACGGAGAGGGCAAAGCGATGCACAAATCGCTCGGCAACGGCGTGGATCCCGCCGACATCATCAAGGTGTACGGCGCGGACATTCTGCGTCTGTGGGCGGCTTCCGCGGATTACCGCGTGGACGTACGCTGCTCCGACGCGATCTTCAAACAGCTTTCCGATAACTACCGTAAGATCCGTAACACCTGCCGCATCCTGCTTGCCGATCTCGGCACGCCGGAAACCGACTTTGATCCGAGAAAAGATCAGGTGCCGTTCTCCGAAATGCCGGATATTGACAAATGGATCCTGTCCCGCCTGAACGGGTTGGTAAAGGATATCCGCGACGCGTACGACAGATACGAGTTCCATACGATCTGCCACGACGTGCTGAACTTCTGCTCGGTCGATCTTTCCAAACTGTATATCGACATCACGAAAGACCGTCTGTATTGCAGCAAGAAGGACGACAAAGACCGCAGAAGCGCGCAGACCGCGATGTACGTCATCATCAAATCGCTGACCAAACTGCTCGCGCCGATCCTGTCTTACACGGCGGAAGAACTCTGGAACTTTATGAGTCTGACCGACGAGGACAACGCGACCTCGGTGTTCTGCAACCAAATGCCCGCGTACCGTGAGGATATGAACTTCCCGGAGGTCGAGGCGAAATACAACGGACTGTTCGATTACCGCGACGACGTGATGAAAGCGCTGGAACTTGCCCGCGCCGACAAGGCGATCGGCAAATCGCTGGAAGCGAAGGTAACCGTGTTCGGCGCCGCCGACAACGAGGCAATGAAACTGTTCGACGCGCATCGCGACGAACTTGAGGAGATCTTTATCGTCAGCAAAGTCGTTCTGTCGAATGGGGAAGTGCCTGCGGGCGCGTTTACCGAAACGCAGAGCGGTGTCGGCGTGCTGGTCGAACTTGCGGAAGGCAATAAGTGCGGACGCTGCTGGGTGTTCCGCCCGGATTGCGTGTCCGACGGTGAGGACGGCTGGCTCTGCCCGCGCTGTAAGAAGGCATTATGCTGATTTTACTGTTTTCGATCGTGCTGGGATCGGTCGCGCTCGACCAGATCACCAAATTGATCGTGGTTTCTTCGATGAAACTGCACGAGGAAGTGCCGTTTCTGCCGGGATTCATCCGGTTTTACCGCACCGAGAACACGGGCGCGGCGTTCAGCTTGTTCGCCGATCACCGCTGGGTGTTCATGGTGTTCTCCGGGATCGCAATGGCGGCGATCGCGGTCATCCTTGTCAAATGGTACCGCAGACACCCGCTGCTGACCGCCTCGCTGGCGATGATCCTCGGCGGCGGGATCGGCAACATGATCGACCGCGTTGCAAACGGATACGTTGTGGATTTCATCGACTTTCAGTTTATGAATTTCGCCGTGTTCAACGTGGCGGATATCTTTGTAACCTGCGGATCGGTTCTGCTGGCGGTGTATATCCTCTTGTTTGAAGCGAAAGCGGAGCCGAAACAAAAAGCAAACGCAAGTGAGGAAAGCGATGACGGAACAGACGCCGAACATGACGGAACAGACGGAACCGGAAACGCTGACGGTCAGTGAGGAACTTGCCGGCAGACGTTTGGACGTTCTGCTTTCCGAATGCGCCGGGATCAGCCGCGCCCGTGCGCAGCAGCTGATCGCCGACGGCGAGGTGCTGTTGAACGGCAAACCGGCAAAGAAAAAAGACCTTGCCGCCGCGGGCGACCTGCTGACGTATCAGCTTCCGGATCCCGAGGAAATCGAGGCGCTGCCGCAGGATCTTCCGATCGAGATCGTCTATGAGGACGATCATCTTCTGGTGGTCAACAAGCCGCAGGGCATGGTGGTGCATCCCGCGCCGGGCAATCCCGACGGGACGCTGGTCAATGCGCTGCTGTTCCATTGCAAAGGACGGCTTTCCTCGATCAATGGAAAGATCCGCCCCGGCATCGTGCATCGCATCGACAAAGATACGGCGGGGCTTCTGATCGTGGCAAAGACCGACGAGGCGCACGCGGGACTCGCGTCGCAGATCGCGGTGCACAGCTTCGTGCGAAAGTACGAGGCAGTGTGCGTCGGGCATTTCAAAGAGCCCGAGGGCATCGTGGACGCACCGATCGGAAGACATCAGACCGACCGCAAGAAAATGGCGGTTACAAGCACGAATTCCAAACCCGCGCGCACACGGTATCGTGTGCTTGGCGAATCTTCGGACGGCGGGTATTCCCACCTCGAACTGACGTTGGAGACCGGCCGCACGCATCAGATCCGCGTTCACATGGCGTATATCGGGCACCCCGTTGCGGGCGATCCCGTTTACGGAAGCGAACGGCACAAGCTCGGTTTACAAGGGCAATGCCTGTTCGCGAAATACATTTCGTTCACTCATCCCGTGACCGGCGAGGTCTTGGCCTTTGAGGCGGATCGACCGCGGTTTTTGACGGATACGCTCAAAAAAATCGGGATCAGAGGAGAATAAATAAAGAAAGGTCGTGTTTCGTATGCAAAACGAAAACAAACCCAAAAACCCCGCGTTGCTTGCCGAAAAGGCGGCAAAAATCAGAATGCTGGCAGTCGATGCCGTTTACCACGCAAAATCGGGACATCCCGGCGGCTCTTTATCCATTGCGGACATTCTCGCGTACCTTTATTTTGAAAAAATGAACGTGGACCCGAAAAATCCGACGGATCCCGACCGCGACCGTTTCGTGCTGTCGAAAGGGCATTGCTGCCCGGCGCTCTACTCGGCGCTCGCGATCAAAGGGTATTTCCCCGAGGAAGATCTGAAAACGCTGCGCCACCTCGGCAGTTACCTTTCGGGCCACCCCGATATGAAACACGTTCCGGGCATTGATATGTCCACCGGCTCGCTCGGGCAGGGAATTTCCGCCGCGAACGGCATGGCGCTGGCGGGCAAACGCGCCGGAAAGAACTATCACGTCTATGCCATCCTCGGCGACGGCGAGATCCAGGAAGGACAGGTCTGGGAAGCGGCAATGTTCGCTGCACATTACAAACTCGGCAACCTGACCGCGTTCGTGGATTTCAACCACCTGCAGATCGACGGCGATGTGCGCGACATCATGAATCCTACGCCGATCGACAAAAAGTTTGAGGCGTTCGGCTGGCATACGCAGGTCATCGACGGACACGATTTCGACGCGATCGCGCAGGCGGTCGCAAACGCGGAAAAAGACGAGCGCCCCTCCGTGATCGTCTGTACGACCGTCAAAGGCAAAGGCGTTTCTTACATGGAAAACCAGGCGGGCTGGCACGGAAAGGCACCCAAGGACGCCGAGTACGAGATCGCGATGCACGAACTGCGCGCCGCTTACGAAAAGGCAAAGGAGGAACTCTGCAATGGCTGACAGAATCGCGACCAGAGCCGCGTACGGTAAAACGCTGGCGGCACTCGGAGAAAAATATCCTTTCTACGTCATGGACGCCGACCTTTCCGGATCCACGCAGACCGGCGTGTTTGCGAAGAAGTTCCCGGAACGGTTCATCAACTGCGGCATTGCCGAGGCAAATATGATCTCGACCGCCGCGGGCATTGCTTCGACGGGCGTTCCGGTGTTCTGTTCGAGCTTTGCGATGTTCGCCTGCGGACGCGCGTATGAGCAGATCCGCAATTCCGTCGCATACCCCCGTCTGAACGTCAAGATCTGCGCTTCGCACGCCGGCATTACCGTCGGGGAAGACGGCCCGACGCATCAGTACTGTGAGGACATGGCGGTCATGAGAGCCACGCCGAACATGGTCGTGGTCAATCCCGCCGACGCGACCGAAACCGAGGCGGCGATCGAAGCAATTCTGAAATACGACGGCCCGGTCTATTGCCGTTTGGGACGGTTTGCCGTTCCGGTGGTGTTCGATCCGGCAACCTAGGACGTTACGCTCGGCAAAGGCAACGTGCTGGCAGACGGCAAGGACGTGGCGATTTTTGCGACCGGCATCATGATTGCCGCCGCGTTGGAAGCGCGCGAACTGCTGAAAGCGGACGGCATCGACGCCGCGGTCATTGATATCCATACCGTTAAACCGATCGACCGTGAACTCGTTACGGCATACGCCGCGAAAACGGGTGCCGTCGTTACGGCGGAGGAACATACGATCGTCGGCGGTCTGGGAAGCGCCGTGGCGGAAGTGCTGGCGGAAACCGTTCCTACGAAGATGGCACGCGTCGGCATTGAAGACGTGTTCGGAACTTCCGCTTCCGCGGAAGTGCTGCTCGAGCATTTCGGGTTGAACGCGCAGGGGATCGTCGCAAAGACGAAAGCCCTTTTGGGAAGATGAATGTCAAAGAATTTGCCGCGGCGATGGAGCAATCCGTCCCCGCGGCATTCTCCGAAAGTTGGGACCGCGACGGCGTAATGGTCCTTCCCGACGGAGATTTACCGGTCAAAAAAGTGCTGGTCGCGCTGGACTGTACGTCCGTTGCGATCGAAAAAGCGAAAGCGGCGGGTTGTAACGTCATTGTAACGCACCACCCGCTGATCTTTGACCCGCTGTCGTCGCTGACGGAGGAAGATCCCGTCGCAAAGCGGGTGCTTTCCTGCGTGAAAAACGGCATCGCGGTCTTTTCGTATCATACGCGGCTGGACAGTATGCCGGGAGGCGTGAACGATTGTCTTGCCGCGGCGATCGGGCTGAAGAATACCGAGGCGTTTTTGCCGTATGCGCGGATCGGCGACGTGGAAGAACAGCCGTTTGAAACGTTCCTTGCGCGCGTCCGGGAAGGGTTACGCGTGGAAACGACGGAGTGCGTTCGCTCGCGCGAGCGTGTTTGCCGTGTCGCGATCATGTCCGGCAGCGGAAAAGACGGGATCGAAGCGGCGGTGCGTGCCGGCGCGGACACCTATCTGACCGGGGAAGTGAAGCACGAAAACAAAATTGCCTGCAAGGAATACGGGATCAATCTGATCTGTGCGTCGCACCACGCGACCGAACGCGTCGTTCTGCCGTTTCTGGCGGAAAAGATCGGCGAAATGGGGATCGAAACCGTGATCCACGATTTTACGGAAGCGGAAGAATATGGCATTTGACGGATATTTTTGTGTTGCTGTCGCAAATGAACTGAACGCGTGGACGGGTGCGAAGGTGGAGAAGATCCATCAAAGTGCGCCGTCCTGTGTCTATTTGTGCCAGTACCGCGAGGGGAAACACGCGAATCTGATCCTTTCGGTGTCGGCGGCAAGACCCGTAACGGCGATCACGACCGAGGAGATCGCCAAACCGAAAGAGCCGACCTCGCTTTGTATGCTGTTGCGGAAGCATTTGCAGAACGGACGGCTGACCGGGGTGGAGTGCGTGGAACACGAACGCATCCTGTGCTTTTCGTTCGAGAGCGCCGACGAGCTTGGCTTTTTGCGAAAAAAGCGGCTGTACGCCGAAATGATGGGAAAATATTCCAACCTGATCCTTGTAAATGAGGACGGGAGGATCGTCCGCGCGACCTCTACGGCGGATTTGACCGCTTCGGTACGGCAGGTCATGCCCGGAATGCCTTACGAACTGCCGCCGAAGCAGAACAAGTTCGACGCTTCGCAGATCACGGAGAGCGATTTCCTCGCCCTTTGCGCCGTGAATACCGAGCAGCCGGTCGAGAAATTCCTGGTGCAGAAGTTCTTTTCGTTTTCGCCGACTCTGGCGCGAGAGATCGCGTTTGCGGCGGCGGGAAGAACGGACGTTACCGTGGGAGAAACGGATACGGAAGCGCTGTACGGCGCGCTGGAAGCGGTGCTGGAACGCGTAAGAACGCATCGGTACGAGCCGAGCGCGGTGTACCGCGAGGGGAAAGGCGTTGAGTACGCGTTTCTGCCGCTGACGCAGTACACGGGTTTGGAATGTCGGAAGTTCGGAACGCTCTCGGAACTGCTGCTGTCCTATTTCGCGCAGAAAGAGGAAGCGGTCAACCTGCGGTCTTACGCGGCGGATATTCTGCGCACCGTGCATTCGGTGCTGTCGCGCGAGGAAAAGAAAGTCCTTTTACAGAAGCAGGAACTCGAAGATTGCGCCAAGCGCGAACAGTTCCGGGCATACGGCGATCTGCTGATGTCAAACCTTTACCGGTTGAAACAGGGAATGCCCGTCGCGGAAGTCGAGGACTTTGAAACGGGTGCGCCCGTTTCGATCCCGATGGATCCGAGAATGACGCCCGCGCAGAACGCGCAGGTCTATTATAAACGCTACGCAAAAATGAAACGCGCGTCGGAAGCGCTGACGGAACAGATCGCGCTGACGGAATCGCGGATCGACCACCTCGAGAGTATTCTGGATACGGTGGACCGCGCGACCGAATTGACCGATCTGGACGAGATCCGCAGGGAGTTGCGCGAGAGCGGCTTTTCCAAAGGCGAAGCCGATACCGGCAGAAGCAAAAAAAAGCGTGAGCCGCTGTCAAAGCCGCTGACGTTCACGACCACCGACGGACTGACCGTTCGCGTCGGCAGGAACAACCTGCAGAACGACGCGCTCACGGGCTCGGCTGACAAGCGCGACCTTTGGTTTCATATCAAAAAATTCCACGGCTCGCACGTGATCCTTACGACCGAGGGGCGTGAGCCGACCGACCGCGATTATACCGAGGCGGCGATGCTTGCCGCGTTCCACAGCGAGAAAAAAGGCAGTACCAACGTCGAGGTCGATTATACCCGCGTGAAAAATTTGCGCAAGCCCGCCGGCAGCGCGCCCGGGTTTGTAACCTACGAAACCTATTACAGCGCCGTCGTTGACGCGGCGGACCCTTTTGCAAACGGAAAGGAATAATGGCTTATTCCTCTTCCCGAAATCATGGAAAGGCATGGTAATCAATATGGCAAAGATTCAATGGAAAGGCGGGACGATCCTGTCTCCCGTGCCGGTGGTGCTGGTTTCCTGTGCCGACGGCGAAAAAAAGAACGTGTTCACGGTCGCCTGGACGGGCATCGTGTGTTCCAACCCGCCGCGCACCTACGTTTCGGTCAGACCGGAACGGTATTCCCACGAGCTGATCAGCAAAAGCGGCGAATTCTGTATCAATCTTCCGACTTCGTATATGGCAAAGCTGGTCGATTTCTGCGGCGTGAAGTCCGGGAGAGAGTTCGACAAGTTCGGAAAACTCAACCTGACCGCAGAGCCCTCGAAAACGGTTTCCTGCCCGTCCGTTGCGGAATGCCCGATCACGCTGGAATGTAAGGTGTTCGAGCAGAAAGAACTCGGCAGCCATACCATGTTTTTGGCGGATATTACGGCGGTTACGGTCAACGAAGAGATTCTGGACGGCAAGGGCAGAATGTCGATCGAAAAAGCCAATCTGATGGCGTACGGACACGGAACGTACTATACGCTGGGTAAGCGCATCGGATCGTTCGGTTACTCCGTCAAAAAGAAGAAATGACCGCGATCACGTTGATCCACGTGGGCGATTTCCGCGAGGGGTATTTCCGCGAGGCCGAGGAAGAATACCGCAAGCGCCTGTCCGCGTACTGCAATTATAAAACGGTCTGCATTCCCGAGGAACGCGTTTCGGACGAAGCGAGCGAGGCGGTCATCCGCAAAGCGCTTGCCGCGGAAGCGGTCAAAATCCGCGCCGCGATCCCGCCGCATCACGCGAAAGTCGCGCTCTGCGTGGAGGGAAAACCGATGTCGTCGGAACAGTTCGCCGCGTTTCTGGGCGAAAAAACGCTTACGGGCGGGATCTGCTTTCTGATCGGCAGCAGTCATGGGCTGGACGAAACGCTCAAAAAAGAGTGCGATCTCCGGCTTTCCGTTTCGCAGATGACCTTTCCGCACCGCATTGCCCGGATTTTGCTCGCAGAGCAGATCTACCGCGGGTTTACGATCCTTGCGGGAAAAAGATATCATAAGTGAATAACACGCTCCTTTTTGCGCAACAATAGGGTTACAAACCATTCATTGCAAAAAGGAGCTTTTTTGATGGAACAGAAGAAAAATCAGAACAAAAACGCAAAGAACGAGAAGAACGAAAAGAACGGCAAACAGGGCAAAACTTGCCCTCCCGACCACTCCGCGTCCGAACAGTCCGTCCGTATTGACCGCGATCCGCGCGACCGATTGTACGATTTTTGAGAAACCCTTTCAAAGCAATCCGATTTTACCGTATAGCAAAGAAAGCGCCGGATAATATCCGGCGTTTTCATTTTGTCTATTCTGCTTTTCGTCCGATTTGCGTTCTGCGCACTCTGACAAGGTCGGTGTATCTTTTGGCACTCACCTTGGTCTGCAACCAACCGGAGACCTCGGTCTGCAACCGGCCGGAGACTGCGTCAGGGAGATTCAGATTGGACAATTTTCTCCCGAAGGCGTACTGATGTACGTCGAGAGGGGAAAATTGTTCAAAGCAAACCGCTTTAGCTGTATAAAGAAGAAAACGCCGGATGATTTCCAGCGTTTTCATAATATCTTTTTCTATAAAATTTTTCGGTTTGCGGTCTGGACTTCCTGACACAGTCGATCAATTTTGGGACTGGGATTTGAATTGCGCCACCGTCTCATCCAACGCTGCCTGTGCCGATGCCGACTTTGCCTCGTAGGAAGAACGGAACGTGCCGGGAGCGTTCGATGCCATATCCTGCAGCAGAATATCCAACCCGCCCCATGCGAAGATCATGCCGATGTCGCATCCGCGTCCGGGCAGGATGTAGTTCTCGATCATGTCGATCGTGTCGTCATCGCGCGTCTTCATGTATTCAAGGCACTGGTTGAGGTATGCGGGAGCCACGAGGTTCTTGGAAACCGCGCCCATGACGTTGAACAGATCCGCGACCAGTTCGTAGTCTTTTTCCGGCAAGGACATCGGAACCGCAAAGCAGGTCGAAGTCCAGGGGTTGACCAGACTGTAATAGCCGTCCTGCGTATCGTCGCCTTTCGGGATCGGAAGCAGGCCGTAAGCGTCGTCCATTTCGCCGAGTTCGATCGGGGTTGCCATGTTGCCGTTGTAGAACAAGCTGTGTCCGCCGATGAAGTTGTCCTGCAGCAGAACGGTCGGCCACTGCGCAACGCCGAAGTAATCGTTTGCGGAAACGTAGTGGAGGTCATCCTGCACGAGCGACTGCAGTTTGTCCATGACGGAGGAACTGCGCTCGGAGTACATACAGAGTTCGGGATACCCGTCAGCCGTCTTCGTGGTCGCGATCTTGGAGCCGGAACCGTAGAAGATGCTCCACATATCGTCGAGCTGACCGCCCCAGCCGTATTCGTCCTTGTAGTCGATCGCACCGCTGTGGTCAAGGTCGTTGCTGATCTCTTTGGTCATCTGCAGAACGACGTCGAGCGTCCAGGTGCCGTTGCGGACGAGGTCGTAGGGGAGTCCGCCGTATTTCTCGGTCAGTTTGTTGCGCTCGTACAGCGACTTGTTGAAAGTCAGAGCCGCAGTCGAGGACTTGTTGATGTTGCCGATATCGCCGATCGTGAAATAAAGTTGTTCGGCGATGGTAGCTTCTTCGTTGAACACCTGATCCCACCACGGAGCAGCCATCTGGATGCCGGGCAGGTCGTACAGGTTGATCAGTGCGCCTTCCTGCGCCAGCGTTGCGCCGTCGTACAGGCAGGGAACGACGACCTGATAGTCCGCCGTCAGCGTGATGTTGTCGCCGCGAATACGGTTGCACATCTCGGCGTTCTTGCGTCTGCCGTCGTAAACGTATTCTTCCTCGATTTCTACTTCGAGAAGCTGTTCGACCATATCGATACGGTCGCCCTGCGCGCGATTGACGACCTCGATCATCTTGGAAGACTCTGCCGTGCCGGGCTCATATTCGTTGTAGATGATCTCGGAGTTGTGATCCTGGTTGACGCCGCAGGTCAGGAATTTGACGACACGGTTGCCGTACTTGTTGCCGGAAGTTTTTCCGACGTAGTTGCCGTTCGCGTCTTTGTATTCGCTTTCGGGGTCAAGGGAAACTTCACTCTGCTCTTTGGACGCTTCCGCGGAAGATTCCTCATCGTCGCCGCAGGCGGTCAGAAAAATTCCGAAACAAAGGAACGCTGCAAGAAGCAGGCAAAGGATGCGCGATTTGTTTGTTTTCATACGATTCCTCTCCTTATGCTATTCTTTCTGCAATGAGTATATCATATTTTTTGTGGTTTTGCAATCCGTTTTTTGAAATTTCTGTGCTTTTTTACTGAAAAATAGTTGCAAAACGAAAAAAGATGTGCTATAATACTACAAGATATAGTATATATTCGGAGAAAGCACCTACCAAATAGGGAAGGCGGAAAACGCATGAGCAAGAGAATGCGCGAGGGCAGAAAGATCAAGACGCTCTGTCCGATGAATTACGTGGCGCCGTTCATCATGAGAACGCGGCAGGATTCCACCAATTATTATACAGACCGTTTTGAAGTTTCGAAAGCGGAAGAATTTATCCGCGGCAAAAAGCAGCAGGGACTTGCGGATTACAATATGATGTATCTGATTCTGGCTGCCTACGTTCGCACGGTCGCAAAGCACCCGGAACTCAACCGATTCATTCGCGGACAGCGGATCTACGCGCGAAACAAGATCGAAGTGATGCTGACCATCAAGGTCGCGCTGGAAGTCAACGCGCCCGAGACGGTGCTGAAAGTGATCTTCCCGCCCGACGCGACGGCAGACGACGTGTACCGCATCCTGCACGAAAAGGTGGAGGAAGCGCGGAACGGCGACACCGATTTCGATCATATCGCGGGCTTTTTCAAACACGTCCCGAGGGTATTGATGCGCGGCGCGATGGATCTGTTCTATTTTTTGGATTATTTCGGATGGATGCCGAAGATTCTGACCGACGTTTCGCCGTTCCACGGATCGTTTGCGATCACGTCGATGGGCTCGCTCCGCATTCAGCCGATCTATCATCACTTATATAATTTCGGAAACATTCCGGTGTTCTGCTCGTTCGGAAACGGCTACGTAACGCACGTTACCGACGATGACGGGAATCTGGTACGCAAGAAATACATTGATTTGAAATTTACGCTGGATGAACGGATCACGGACGGCTTCGGTTACGCGTCCGTCTTCCATTGCCTGAAACATCTTTTGAGCAATCCATCCATGCTGGACGTTCCCCCGGAGGAGATCGTCCGCGATATTGATTAACAGAAAGGAAGAAACTGTATGAAATGTCCTACCTGCGCGCATCCCGAGAGCAAAGTCGTTGATTCCCGTCCCTCAAGCGACGGCAGTACGATTCGCAGACGCCGCGAATGCCTCAGCTGCGGCAAACGGTTTACCACCTATGAAATGATCGAAGCGCTCCCGCTGATCGTCGTCAAAAAAGACCGCTCCCGTGAAGCGTTCGATCGCAGCAAACTGCTGCGCAGCGTGATCCGCGCCTGCGACAAACGGTTCGTTACGCTGGAACAGATGGACGCGCTGGTCAGCGATATCGAGACCACGCTCCAGAACTCTCTGCAGAGCGAAGTCAATTCTTCCCGCATCGGCGAAATGGTCATGGATCGTCTGAAAGCGCTCGACGAGGTTGCGTACGTTCGCTTCGCGTCGGTTTACCGTCAGTTCAAGGACATCGGCGCGTTTATGGACGAACTGAACCGCCTGCTCGACGAGAAAAAAGGGAACTGAATACCATAAAACCGAATTCCGCAAAACGAAAACGGCAAGTTTCGACTTGCCGTTTTTTGTATTCCTTTTTTCAGTTCAACAGCGTTCCGAAATCAGCGGGGTGGAGATACCACACGCCTTCGATCTTCAGCACCGTGAATTCCAGCACGGACGTCTTTTCTCCGAACGAGCCCTTGCGAACGATCTCGACCTCCAGCGCTCGTGCTTCTTCGACGCTGTCGATCGGAAGGTTATACAGGAATTCGTCGATGTTGTCGTAATAGACCTGCGCCGAAAGCGCCGACACGGGATAGTTCTCCGATTTGAGCAGTTCAAACGTCAAAGCGGTATCCAGACCGTAAGCGGACGTGTCGCGCTCGAGTCCGGCGTGAAGCAGCGTTTCCACAACGCTGTCGATGTCTTCGTAATTCGAACGGTAGATCCGCAAAAAGTCTTCCGGGAACGCCGATTCGTAGGTTTCCGCGTTGCCGGAAAGCAACGCTTCGCGGATGCGTTCCAACGGGCGCGTCTGTTCGTTCCCGAAATCGCCGCCGTCCGCTTCGCAGGAGCAAAACAGGAGCAAGAGCAGCGCAAGGAGCAGGGGAAGCCAACGTTTATTCTTCATCGTCGTTCTCCGACTTGCCCATTTTCAGTTCGAGCAGTTCTTCTTTGGTAATGATGATCCGACGCGTCTTGGTGGTGGTATCGTACGCGCCGATATATCCTTTCTGTTCCATGACGCCGACGATGCGCGCCGCGCGGGCGTAGCCCAGACCGAGCCGCGTTTGCAGCATCGAAGTCGATACGTTCTTCGCGTCGATCGCCAATTCGAGCGCGTCGTAGAATTTGTCGTCGAGGCGGATCTCCTCGCTGCCGCCCTCCTCGCCGTCGGACTTGTGTCCGTGCTTGGGAGCGCCACAGAGCCGCGCTTCTTTTTCGATCTGGTCGATGATCGACTGATCGTAGGTTGACGCGGACGCCTGCTTGATGAACTGCGTAACCGCTACGACCTCGGACTTTCCGTCCACGAACGCACCCTGCACACGCTGGGGTTTCATCGCGCCGACGGGGTAGTACAACATATCGCCGCGGCCGAGCAGTTTTTCCGCGCCCGCCATATCCAGAATGGTACGGGAATCGACCTGTGAAGCGACCGTAAACGCGGTACGCGACGGGATGTTCGCTTTGATCAGACCGGTAATGACGTCAACCGAAGGACGCTGCGTACCGATGACGAGGTGGATCCCCGCCGCGCGCGCTTTCTGCGCCAGACGGCAGATCGAGGTTTCCACGTCGTCGGGAGCGGTCATCATCAAGTCGGCAAGCTCGTCGATGAAGATCACGATATACGGGACGGCTTCTCTCTCGGGATCGTCTTTGACGATCGCGTTGTATTCGTTGAGGTTTTTCGCGTTGACTTCCTGGATCAGTTCGTACCGCTTTTCCATTTCGACGCACGCCCAGTTCAGCGTACCCGCCGCCTTCTTGGCGTCGTTGATGACCGGAACGAGCAGGTGCGGGATGCCGTTGTAATCCGCCATTTCGACCTTTTTGGGATCGATCATGATGAATTTCACTTCGTCGGGCGAAGCGTGGTAGAGCAGCGAAACGATCAGCGAGTTCATGCAGACCGATTTACCCATACCGGTCGCGCCGGCGATCAGCAGGTGCGGCATTTTTCCGATGTCGAGATAGACCGGCGAGCCGGAAACGTCTTCGCCGAGCGCGGTGATCAGCCGCGACTTGCTGTCGTGGAACGCCGTGGCTTCGATCAGGTTGCGCAGACGGACGGTCGCGGAAGACCTGTTCGGGATCTCGATACCGATCGCCGACTTGCCGGGAATGTTCTCAATACGCACCGAGGTCGCCGCAAGGTGCAGCGCGATGTCGTCCGAAAGGTTGGCGATCTGTTTGACGCGCACGCCCGTTTCGGGCTGCACTTCGTAGCGCGTAACGGTCGGGCCGAACGACGCGCCGATGACTTTGGCTTTGACTTTGAAACTCTCCAGCACTGTCTCGAGTTTTCTGCTGACGGCGTTGACGTCCGCCTGCGTGGGACGCGGGGTGTCGGACTGGTCCTGCGCCAACAGCGAGATCGGCGGGAACACGTAAGGCGCTTTGACCTCCGCCGGAACGTCGAGCGGCTCGCTTTCCACGTCGTCTTCCGCAAGTTCTTTCAGAACTTCTTCAGCCGTGGAGGGCTCTTTGATGACGGGTTCGGAAGCGTCGTCTTCGACGGGAAGTTCTTCGCTTTCTTCCACGATCTGAAGCGGCTCTTCTTCCGCGCTTTCGGTCTGCACCGTAACGACCGGGATCTCCGGGATCACGGGCGCTTCCTCTCTTGTGATTTCCGGCTCGTAGTCCGGAATGCCGGTCTGCGCGGGCTCCTCGGGGAGCAATTCCTCTTTCTTCTTTCGGGTAACGTGGGCGAACACTTCCTCCTGTTCCTCTGCGGGCAGGATGAAACGGCGCTGACCGTTCTGCTCGGTCGCGACGACGTCGTCCGTGATCTCCTTGTCGTCCACGAGGACGGAAGCGAGTTTATGCTTGGCGGGGCGCAGTTCTTCCGTGGGCTCCGCCTTTGCCTTTTTTGCTTTTGCGGGAAGTTCTTCCGGCTCCTCGGCCGCCTTTTCGGTTACGCCTACAAACCAGCCGCGGATCGCGCGGAGCGTTGCCGCCGGGGTGCTTCCGCAATACAGAACGCCGCAGACGAACACGCCGACCGAGCAGAGAATGGTGGTTGCCACCCAACCGACCGCGATCGCGATCAACGCGCCGAAACCGCCGCCGATCACGCCGCCGCCGGCGAGGGCTTTTCCGTTTTCATAAAGGTGGTCGAACGATTTGACCGCCGCGCCGTATTCTTCGGGAGAGGTGTGGTGAACCGCGATCAGATGCACGATCCCGAGCGTGAACAGAAACCCGCCCCAAAGCAGCAGCGTTTTATAGCCGAACACGGCGTTCTCGACGTCGCGCTTCCAGAACGTAACCCACAGGAATAAGAACACGGGGACCAGGTAATACCCGAATCCGAACAATCCGCGCAGCAGATCCCGCACGGCGCCGAGCGCGCCCGAATCGATCTGCGGAAAGAACGTAATGACGATGAATACCGCAAAAAAGGCAAGCAGAAAACGGACGAACGGGGTGTCTTTCGTCTGCTTTTTGTCCTTTTTGAGTTCGGGAGTGCGCTTTGCGGTATAGGTCTTTCCTTTTGGGGAAGACGTCTTTTTTGCGTTGCTTTTCTTCTTTTCTGCCATTTGCTTGATTCCTTTGATTTATTTTGCGCATTCAGCCGATCAGAACGGCGATCAGCCCGATTGCGATTGTGTACAAACCGAAATACGTAAAGCCCCTGCGTTCCGAACAGAAACGCAAAAGCCGGATTGCGCCCAGCCCCGTGAAAAACGCGGTCAGAAAACCGACCAGGCAGGGAAGGCGCATGGCGGGCTCGATCCCGTGCGCGAAAAACGAGGGGAGTTCGAGTACGGAAGCGCCCAGCACGGCGGGGATCGAAAGTAAAAACGAAAACCGGACGGCGCTCTCTCCGTTTAGTCCGCCGATCCTTCCGCCCGTGATCGTCGAGCCGGAACGCGAGATGCCGGGCAGGATCCCGAACGTCTGTGTGCAGCCGATAAACAGGGCGCGCGGAACTCCTAACCGCTCCGGGCGGCGTGTCCCGGCGGGGAGCGCGTCCGAAACGAGCAGCAGGATACCGTTGCAGATCAACAGCGTACCGACAAGGACGGCGCTGCGGCCCAACGCTTCGATCCGGTCTGCAAAGAGCGAAGCGGGCAAAAGAGGTACGGAAGCGGCGCAGAGATACAGGAACAGGCGCTCTCTGTCGGAAAGCGGCTCCTTCGTTCTGCGAAACACCCTTGCCGCGACGGACAACCCGCCGCCGAACAGCGCCGAAACGTCTTTTCGGAACGAAACCGCGATCGAAAGCAGGGTGGCAAAATGGAGCAGGACGTCGAATGCGAGATGCTCCGCATCCGACGCCCCGAAAAACGTATGTGCCAACGCGAGATGGCCGGAACTGGAGATCGGCAGAAATTCCGCCAATCCCTGAAGAATTCCGTAAAAAACGGCTTGCAGTGTAGTCAAATCAGATCAGATCCTTTGTCAAAAAGCAGAGAAATTCAAAAATGCTTTTTTCAAAATCCGATCTTTTTTACTTATTTTGTTTTTTCTGTCGTCAGCTGATCTTGATCGAATCGATCGTGTTCTGCATCGCGGTGTTTGCTGCGATCAGCGCCGAGTCGAAACGGGAAGCGAAGTTGCTGTCAAGCGTCATGTACTGTCCGAGAATGTTGCCCCAGCGGAACGCGCTGCCGAGGTCGAACGATCTGGTCGCAAAAATCAGATCGAGCATTTCGGCGGACTCGTCGTCGCGCGCGTCGCGGTATTTGAGCTGAATGTCGTAGAATTCGGGGGTAACGAGTTCTTTCGATTTCATCGAAATGGCTTCGATCACGACGCCGAGGTCCTCCTCGTTCGGAACACCGAACGGAATGGCAAGGTAGGAGGAGTTGTCGCTCGAAACGGTGTGGTAGAAACGGTCCTGACCATCAAAGGTCATCGGAACGGGCAGGATGCCGAATTCGTTGTCCATCCGGCGGAACGACGCTACGTTGATCAGTCCGCACTCGTAGAACAGCTCGCGCCCTTCAATGAACGCCTTGTGGACGGTGCCTTCCCAAACGTTCGTGTACTTGGAATTGTAGGTGCCGTCGTTGGCGACCATGACGTCCGCGCTCTTGTAGAAGTCCACGATCTTGGTCAGCGCGTTGTAGGTTTCTTCGGTACGCTTCTCGACCGTGAAGAAGGGGAGATCATTGTCGTCTTTCTCGACGATCTTGATGCCGCCTGCAAGGACCTGAACGTACATATTGTAGGTCTCGGTGCCGAATGCCCAGGTGTCCAGCTCGTTGATGCCGGGCGTACCGTCGGATTCGTGCGTAACGTCTTTGCAGATCTCCATGAAATGATCGAACGTCCAGCCGCCGTCCTTGACGGTCTGATAGAAGTCCTCCTCAATGTTCATGGCTTCCTTGAGGTCTTTGTTGAACAGGATGCACCACGTTCCGAGGTTGTCGTAGGTGTTGATATCGCCGCAGACGTAGTACAGGTGGTTTGCGATGGAAAGATCCTGCACGGAGTTCTGATCCCACCAACTGTTCGAGAGGTGGAGCGTCGGGATGCTGTTCAGATCGGTCAGCAGATTGTTGGTAACCATTCCGGACAATCTGGTGGAATTCTGGAACAGGATGTCGTAGTTGTAAAGCCCGGTCGTCAGCATATTCATCACGGTCTGCTGCGGGTCGGCGGAAGAATCCAGAATGCCGCCGATCGTGCAGTGATAGGTGTCTTCCACCCAGTCAATGACCGCCGCCTTGGCGGTATCGACCGCGGTCGCTCTGTCCTCGGTGCTGTACAGGATCTCGCCCGTGTAGCCGAGGATGGAGTTGGAGCCGGCGCCCCAGTCCCAGCAGAGAACGTTGATCTCTCTGCCGAGCAGGTCGATCACTTCAGGATAAATGTTGGTGTCTTCGGGAGCTTCCGAGGTCTCCTCCGACGTAGTGGGCGGCTCCGAGGAGGTGTCGCCCGTTTCGCCGCAGGCACAGAACGTCGCCAGCAGGGAAACAAGGAGCAATGCGATTAAAATGTTTCTTGTTTTCATGGGTTCACGCTTTCTTTTTTGCGGATCGGAAAATCAGCTTCTCAGACGGAAGGTCTCGACGGTTTCCTCCATCGTCATTTTGATCGAATCGAGTTCCGCGTCGAAACGGGATTCAAAGTCGGTGTCGAGTTTGGTGTACAGAGAAAGTCCCCAACTGTATGCCGCGCCGACGTCAAACGATCTGGTAGAGAAGATGATGTCGAGCATTTCCGCGGATTCGTCATCGCGGGTATCGCGGTATTTGAGCTGTTTCTCGTAGAATTCGGGGGTAACGAGCTCTTTGGACTTCATCGCGATCGCTTCGATCACGGTGCCGAGGTCTTCCACTTCCGTAATGCCCTTGGGCAGCGCCATGAAGGACGCGTTGCCGGTCGAAACGGTGGTGTGGTAATCGTCCTGATCCGCAAAAGTCATCGGGATCGGCAGGATGCCGAATTCGTCGTCCATTTCACGGAACGATGCGACGTGCAGCAGACCGCACTCGTAGAACAGCTGTCTGCCTTCCTTGAACGCCTTGAACACGGTCTGGTTGAAGCAGTCGGAGCCGTATTTTGCCTGCCACTCGGCAGTATTGGCAACCAAGACGTCGCCGCTGTTGCGGTAGAAATCGACCGTCTTCTGCAATGCGCTGAACGTTTCGGACTTGCGGTTTTCGACGGTCAGGTAAGGCATATCGTTGTCGTCTTTTTCCGCGATCTTGATGCCGCCCGCGATCGCCGTAACGTACAGGTTGTACAATTCGGTACCGAACGCCCAGTTGTCGCCCTCGTCCAGACCGGCGGGTTCGTTCGATTCAAACGTATGACCTTTGCAGATCTCCATGAAACGATCGAGCGTCCACTCTCTGTTTCTCGCGAGCGCATAGAAATCTTCGGTAATGTTGTACTCGTTTTTGAGGTTCTTGTTGAACAGCATGACCCAGGTACCGATGTTATCGAAGGTGTTGATGTCGCCGCAGACCATGTAGAGATGGTTGGCGATGGAAAGATCCTCGACGGAATGCTGATCCCACCAGGAGTTCGAAAGGTGCAGCGTCGAAATGCCGTTCAGGTCTTCCAGGTAGTCGTTGACCGCCAGACCCGCGAGCGTGTTGAGCCCGTGGAACAGGATGTCGTAGGAGTAAACACCGGTTACGACCATGTTCTTTACGTTATTGACGTAGCTGCCGGAGGTCTCGCGGACACCGTCGATATAACAATCATAGTTTTCTTCGATCCAATCGATGACTGCTTTTTTCTGCGTATCGATCATCGTGGCTTCATTTTCTTCGGTGGAATAAATGATCTCGCCCGTGAAGCCGGTGATCGACGCCGTATTCCAGTTCGCGCAATAGACGTTGATCTGGCGCTGGCGAAGATCGATCACTTCGGGGATGATATCATTGGAAGCGGGGTTCTCGGAAACTTCTCCGGAAACGGTGCTTCCCTCGGATTGATCCGTCGGCTCGTCGTCTCCGCATGCCGAAAGAACGGGCAGGCAAAGAATGGCAAGAGCCAGCAGCAGAACGAGGAATTTCTTGGAAATGCTCATGTCGTAATCTCCTTTTGTTTGGAAAGATTTTCGGCCCGTTCCGACATCCGAAACGAGTCTGCTTACATTATAATCTATTTTCTTTCAAATGTCAAGCAAGAAAGCGATTGACAAACAGAAAAAAATAGTGTATAATAAGCCAAAACCGAAACTTTTTGATCCGACCTGACCGAAAAAGCGGCGTTACGCTTTTTCCTCATCATTCCAAACGTTCGGGAGGAAACCGTTTTGATCTCATCCATGCGTAATTTTTTCATCACGTTCCTCATTGCGCTGATCGTGTTCGGCGTTCTGGGATACGTGTTTTATCCGAAATTGGTGTCGATGCTTCCCACCGCGGAGCATGAGGACGAGTCCGAAGATCCCGTCGATTTTTCCGGAACGGAGTCCGAGCGGGAGACCACGTCCGGCACGATTGAAATTTCCGATCCCGTCGGGCGTGTCCGCGGCTCGATCGGCGGACTGCTGATCTACAAGAACGACGACGGAAGCGTCATCGGCGTTCGCTATCTGCGCTACAACCTCGACAGCGAGGCGGTGGCGTTCTGCGACATTCCGGTTTCGACTACCCTGTACAACGACGTCGGCGCGTCCGTGCCGATCTCGGATATGTTCGGAATGGTCAGCGGTGCGCAGGCGTCCGAGATGATTTTGGCGCTGACCGGCTGCAACGCGGATTTCTTCCTTACGCTGACGCCGGACTCCCTATCCGATATGATTGCCGGAATGAGCGCACCTTATTTCAATCTCAAAACCGAAATCGACTATAAAAACCCCAAATACGAAGATTACGAGTCCGTTCCCGGCGAAGCGCTCCCGGCGGATTACTATCGCCACGTGGATGCCGGCCGCGTCGGACTCAACAAGGAAACGCTGGGGATCATCCTCGAATACTACCGCCTCAACGCAGGCGACGGCGGGCAGAAGATGAATTCGATGCTGCTCACGATGTATTCGATGCTGATGACGCAGATCGTCAACGAGCAGCGAGCCGTTCTGGAAGCCGATCCGGCGAGAACGATCGGGCTGTTCAAACACGCGAAAACCGATCTTACGACGGAGTTCCTCACGGAATACGGCAGCGATCTGTTCCGCTTTGCCGAGTACGATCGCAAGGATATCGCGTACTCGAGCAGAACGACCATCAAGGAGTTCAAGGACTTTGACCGATAATGTCGGGCATAAAAGGAAGAAAAAAGCGTTTTCTTTTGAAAAAATGCGTTTTTCCTCTTGCAAAAGCGAAAAAAATGTGATATGATAATCATACAATGTTAGACGGAGGTATTTTGATATGGCTTACATGATTGACAAAGACGCTTGCCTCGGCTGCGGCTCTTGCGAAGGCGAATGCCCCGTAGGCGCTATTTCCTGCGGCGAAGACGGCAAGTATGAGATCAACCCCGATGCCTGCCTGGAGTGCGGCGCTTGCGCCGGCGTTTGCCCGGTTGAAGCTCCCAAGGCAAACTGAGCGGGAACTCAAAAGAAAACAGACGGAGATGCGTTCCGTGGAGCATTCCATGGGACGCATTTTCTCGAAGCGGAGAAAGAGGGAGAGCAAATGAACGTTTCGGATGCGGAAACGGTCGTAACCACCGTCAACGGCGGCGTTACGCTGCGCGAATATAGAAGCGGCATCCGTTTCGGAACGGACGCTTTGCTGCTGTCCGCTTTTGCGCTTCCGAAGCTTCGGAGAGGGCTTTGCGCCGATTTCGGAACCGGCAGCGGAGTCCTGCCGCTGTTATTGCTCTCCGCGGGATGCAAGAGCAATTTTCTCGCGGTGGAATTGCAGGACGCGTACGCCGCGCTTGCGGAGCGGAACTTTGCGGAAAACGGTTTTTCCGACCGCGTCCGCGTTTTTTGCGGCGATCTGCGCGAAAAGAATGATTTTCTGCCCGCCGGCAGCGTGTCGGCGATCGTTTGCAATCCGCCCTATCTGCGCGCCGGGGCGGGCAAGCAGAATCTTGCGGACGAAAAGCGGCTGGCGTGGCACGACGACTGCCTGACCGCAGAGCAGCTCGCGGAAGCGGCTTCCCGCGCTTTGCGTGAGGGCGGCAATTTCTTCTGCCTGTATCTGCCGGATCGTATGGCGACGCTGATCGCGGCGCTGAAAGCCAACCGTCTGGAGCCGAAACGGCTGCGGCTGGTGTATCCGTCCGCGGAAGAAAAACCGTGTTTGCTGCTTCTCGACGCGAAAAAGGACGCTTCCGAGGGGCTGATCGCAGAACCGCCGTTCTGCTTATACCGCGACCGCTTGCACCGGGAGGAAAGCGAGCGGCTTGCGGAAGTCTATCAACTGTTTGGGGATCGCAGAGGAACATGAAAAGGTTGTTTGCGTGGATCATGGCAACTGTTCTCGTACTCCCGTTTTTCGCGTTTGGCGGAACGGGGGCGGAGAGCCGTTGCCTTTCTTTGTTCCACGCGGAAGATCTTGCACGGGAAACGGCGATTTCCGAGGCACTTTTGCCCGGAACGCAGCCCCGAAAAACGTTCCGCGAAGTGAGTGAAACCCGCTCCGACGGCGAGCGGTTTATCGTTCGTTTTGCCGACGGCGTTCCGGAGGAACGCATCCGCGAACTGCTGCGCGGAAAAGACGGGGAACTGCTTTCCGGCGCGTCCGAAAAAGTGTTTTCTCTTGTTCTGGAAAACGTTTCCGCGTTCGAAGCGGAAGCGGGCGGAGACCTGTTGTACTGCTGCGCCGACCGGACGCTCGAAACGGCGTCGCTGCCGGACGATCCGATGGTCGTCGCCGGACTTCCGGAGTATGAATTTCTCAAACTCCCGGCGGTCTGGAGCAACGCGACCGCTTCGCCGGAGATCGTCGTCGCGGTGCTGGACACCGGCGTTGACCGGACGCACGAGGACTTTCCCGGAACGGAGATCTTAAACGGCTACGATTTCGTCGAAAAGCACGCCGGTGTGGAAAAAGACAGCACGG
>JAGHTH010000113.1 GCA_018065365.1 Candidatus Coliplasma caballi | reverse complement strand
GATCAAAGACGCGGAACTTTATAATTATTATGTCAACCTTCTTTCGATGATGGGCGATCATATGCCGGATGAGGAAGATCTCCGCAATCATATCCGTTACGCGACGAGCGATTACAGGGAAGTGGAACCCGGAAGCGCGGATCGTCTTTACACGGTCCTTGAGATTATGCTTTACACGTTTTATTCTGCAAAACTTCGCAAGCACGCGGAAGTGATGCTGAAAGAATTGGATTGACAGGAGGAAAACAATATGCCGAGCAACCGTTTTGGCGAGGATTATTCGCAGTATGAAGAACGCTTCAAGGAAGGGCATCCGCGCGGCGGATTGATCCTGAACGCAGTTTACCTGCTCTTGATCCTTGCCATTGCATTTTTTGCTTCACAGATCGCCGGAGTCATATTCGGCTGGATCTTCAAAGCGGATACCATCGAAGCGACAAGAGGGGATCTGTCCCGGAATTTCCGGTTGATTTACCCGATTCACGGCATTTTCGTTCTGATCGTTTTTTACATCGTGGCATATATCGGAGCGAACAAACTCGGATATAATCTTGCGTATGAATACAAAATGCCCATGCCGCCGAAAAGCCATACCGCACAGTCGATCCTCGGGATCATTGTGTTTGAACTGTTTTCTTTGATTCTCATTGATTTTCTTCCGTCGTGGTATTTGTCCGGGCCTTTGGCGGCGTTGTTCGGCTTTTTTGATCCGTCCGATGTGTTTGCATCCGAACTGGAAGGAACCGCTACGATCACGAAACTCTGGCTGATCTATTATGTCTGGCTGCAAGTCATTCTTGAAGTGATTTTTGCGGTCGGCAGTTATTTCGTGCTTCGCGCAGGAAGAAGAAGCGGAGAGGCGAGGGCTTTCGAAGCAAGGAAGCGGCTTCTGGAAGAATTGCAGCAGTAAGGACTCATTTCTTGCAAAAGAACTTGATACAATGAATCAAAGTGTAAAAAATTGAAATTTTTACCCGAAATTCAAAACAAAAAATTCATTTTGCTCTTGAAAGAGCAAAAGAAAAGTGCTATAATAAGTGAAAAATAACGGAGGTACGTTATGGCTATCAAGAAACAACTGACTTCGGTGTGCGATATTTTCGCTTCTCCGGAGCAATATGCAGGCAAAACCGTCAAAGTCGGCGGCTGGGCGAGGAGCATTCGTTCCTCCAATACGTTTGGCTTTATTGAACTGAACGACGGTACCTGCTTCAAGAATATTCAGATCGTATTTGAGGATGCGAAACTCGAAAACTACAAGACGATCGCAAAGCAGAATATCGGCGCGTCGTTTTTGGTGGACGGCGTTCTTGAATTGACACCGGACGCAAAACAGCCCTTTGAGATCAAGGCGACCGCGATCGAAGTGTCCGGCGCGTCTTCTCCCGAGTATCCGCTGCAGCCCAAACGTCATACGTTTGAATATCTTCGTACGATCGCGCACCTGCGCCCGCGTGCAAACACGTTTAACGCCGTGTTCCGCGTTCGTTCCGTTGCCGCGCAGGCAATTCACGCGTTTTTTGCGGAAAAAGGGTTCGTGTACGTCAACACGCCGCTGATCACGGCAAGCGACTGCGAGGGCGCGGGCGAAATGTTCCGCGTTACCACGCTGGACGCTGCCGAGCCGCCGCGCAAAGAGGACGGATCGGTCGATTTTTCCAAAGACTTTTTCGGAAAGCCCACCGGCTTGACCGTTTCCGGTCAGCTGGAAGCGGAATGTTTCGCACTTGCGTACGCCAACGTCTATACGTTTGGGCCGACGTTCCGCGCGGAAGTTTCCAATACGCCCCGTCATGCCGCGGAATTCTGGATGATCGAGCCGGAGATCGCTTTTGCCGATCTGGAAGACTATATGGATCTCGCAGAAGAAATGACGCGGTTTGTCATCAAACACGTCATGGAAGTATGCCCGGCGGAACTTGACTTTTTCAATAAGTTCGTTGACAAGGGATTGCTGGAACGTTTGAACTTTGTCGCGAACACGCCGTTTGCGCGCTGCTCTTATACCGAAGCGATCCGCTTGCTTGAGGAGAGTGGCCAGAAATTTGAATATCCTGTTTCGTGGGGCTGCGATTTGCAGACCGAGCACGAGCGATATCTGACCGAAAAGATCTTTGAACGCCCCGTTTTCGTTACGGATTATCCGAAAGAAATTAAGTCTTTCTATATGCGTCTGAATGACGACGGCAAGACAGTTGCCGCTGCGGATATGTTGGTCCCCGGCGTCGGCGAACTGATCGGCGGCTCTCAGCGTGAGGAGCGTCTTGATATGCTGGAAGCGCGTATGGAAGAACTTGGCTTGAAGAAAGAAGACTACTGGTGGTATCTCGACCTTCGCAGATACGGCGGTGTCAAACACGCGGGATACGGTCTCGGCTTCGAGCGTTTGATTATGTATTTGACCGGTATCTCCAACATCCGCGACGTTGAACTGTTCCCTCGCGTAACGGGCAGCGCGGAATTCTGATTTTTGATTCTAACCCACAGGAGCGCCATTTATGCTGGATTACAACGCTTTACTCGCACAATACGAAACCATCAAAGCAAAAGGGAAAAAGTTGGATATGTCCCGCGGGAAACCCTCGCCGGAGCAGCTTGGAACGATGTCCCGCATTCTGACGGTCGTTACGCATAACGATCAATGTTTTTCCGAAACCGGAACGGATTGCCGTAATTACGGCGGGTTGGAAGGCATTAATGAGATGCGCCGCCTGTTCGGTAATTTGATGGGCGTTTCGATGGAGCAAGTGATTGTCGGAGGGAATTCCAGTCTGAACATGATGTTTGACGTGCTTGCACGTGCGATGCTCCACGGCGTCAAGGAAGGATGTAAGCCCTGGTGCAAGTACGATCAGATTTCGTTCCTTTGTCCTGTGCCGGGATATGATCGCCACTTTGCGATGTGTGAGTTTTTCGGCATCAACATGATCAATGTTCCGCTTTTGAAAGACGGACCGGATATGGATCTTGTGGAAAAGCTGGTTTCAGAAGATGAAACGATCAAAGGGATCTGGTGTGTGCCGAAATATGCGAATCCGACCGGAACGACCTACTCCGATGAAGTCGTTCGCCGTTTCGCGCAGCTCAAGCCGGCGGCAAAAGACTTTCGCGTGTTCTGGGATAACGCGTATATCGTTCACGACTTGACGGATACGCCGGATCAACTGTTAAACATCTTTGAGGAAGCGGAAAAGTACGGGAATGACGATCTGTTCTTGGAGTTTATGTCCACTTCCAAAATCTCGTATTCCGGCGCCGGGATCTCCTGTATGGCGTCCAGCCGGAATAACATCAATCGGATCCTTCAGGAAATGAAATTCCAGACGATCGGCCATGATAAGCTGAATCAGCTGCGGCATTCCAAGGTATTCCGGACGGTCGATGACGTAAAAGCGCAGATGCAGGTGCATCGCAGCATTATCGCACCGAAGTTTTATCTTTTGTACCGCGTGTTTGAAGAAGAACTCGGCCCGCTCGAAAACGTTCAATGGACCAAACCGAACGGCGGATATTTCATCTGTATGACGCTGCCGAACGGAACGGCAAAGCGCGTGGAAGAACTTGCCGCCGGCGCCGGTCTGGTGCTGACGAAAGCGGGCGCGCCGTTCCCGTACGGAAAAGATCCGAACGATAACGTTCTTCGTATCGCTCCGACATACCCGTCTTTGAACGAACTTGCCGAAGCGGCTCCGCTGCTTTGCTGCTGCATTAAACTCGCGATTTGCGAACGCGAGCAAATTGCACAAAAATAACCCGATGTTTTCAGAAGAATAAATGTTGAAATTGCTATTTTCTATATGTTATAATAGAAAAAAGTAAGGAATACATTTATTCTTTTATTTTCTGTTTATCCGGAGGTTTGCTTTGAAAAAACTGACTGTTTTTCTCTGCCTGTTGCTGACGGTATCGTTGTGCTTGGCTTCCTTTGCTTCCTGCGGCGAGAAAACGGAAGATTCTTCTTCCGAAGGGGAAACGTCTTCGGAGGAATCTCACGACGCTTCCAAAGATTTTCCTTATCCGGATTTTTATGAAGAAAAGACGTTGAATATCCTTTGCGTAGAAACTGCTCGGCATACTTACGGCGAATTGCAGTTCTGCCCCGAAGAAGAAAGCAAGTTTACCGCGGTCAATGAAGCGGTCCGTGCAAGAAACGATCTGATCGAAGAAAAGTACGGTCTGACGATCCAACTGACTCCGGTCAAATATCCTTTGACGGAATTGCGCAACGCTTTTGAGTCCGGTCTTTCGACCTACGACCTTGTTTGCGACTCCGTCGATTCGATGGTGCAAAGCGTTACGGAATCGTTTTTCTGGTCCGTTGATGATCTTTTGGATCTGGATAAGGCATGGTGGAACAAAGAAGCGATGGATTCGCTTTCAATCGCGGGGAAGCATTATTTCCTTTGCGGTGATGCTTTGATCACCGATGACGACAATACGTATTTGTACTTGTTCAACAAACAGATGTATGACGATGATCAGACGCTGAAAGACAATTACGGCGATCTGTATCGGCTTGTTGACGATCATAAGTTTACGCTTGATACGTTTGAAGCGATGTGCAAGGAAGCTTCGCACGTCAGCGAATACGGCAACTGGGATTTTTACGCGACGTACGGGAACCTTTCTCATGCTTACGGCGCGACCATTCTTGTCAACGGCTGCAATCTTGCGATGGCGGATATTGACGACAGCACCGGATATTTCAAACTGAACGTCGATTCTGAACGCGGCGTTGAGATTTTCGATAAGGTTTACCGTCTGATGTCGAACAAACAGATCACGCAGCGCGCGGAACTGATTATCGGGCAGGGAAGCAACCCTTCGTCTTACGGCTTTGCCGAACTGGAAGAAATGTTTGTCAACGGCAGAGGTTTGTTCTACAATACGACGTCTTCTTCGATTTCCATTCTCAAGAGCATGGCACAGGGACTCTCCTTTGATTTCGGCGTGCTTCCGATCCCGCTTCTTGATGAATCGCAGGAACACTATTACAGCGCGGTCAACCGCTATCAGTCCTCCGTGATCGGCATTCCGGTAAACAACACCGAGAATCTCGACGCGACCTGTGCGCTTTTGCAGGCGCTTGGCTGTTACAGCGAGGATGTTACCAACGCTTACTATTCGCAAACACTTCAATTGCAGGCGCTGACCGATAACGACGACGCTCGTATGCTGGATCTGATCTATGGCAATCGTTTTTATGACCTCGGTTCCATGTTCAACTGGGCTAACGGTGCGCTGATCGGTTTTTACGGAAACGTCATTGCGAATTCCGCATCCAATACCCTGATCTCGGCATGGGATAAAATCAAAGACGCGGTTGCCAACGATATGCAGGCCACTGTGGACGCATATCAGAAGTCCGTGACTTAATGAGGAATTGTATGAAAGCAAAAAGAGTCATTACCTTTATTCTTGCCGCAATTTTATTGTTGGGATGTGCATCTGTTTTGATCGTCGGTACAAGAGCGGAAGAAAGCAATATTCTTTCGGTCGGAAAGAAATATACGGTTACTTACGAAACGTCGATTGACAGCGCTTTCCCTGCGAGAGCGTATCAAGACGAAGACAAACTGACCGACGGTAAGATCGCAAGGTCAGCAAGTACAAGCGACGGAGCGTTTCTCAAACTGTATCGCGGTATGGCGGCATACGTTACGATCGATCTGGAATCGGTCTGCGCGGTTTCCGGCGTCAGCGTTCATTTCCTGCAGCAGAAGGCAGCGGGTGTTTACGCGCCGCGCTATTTTAAGGTTGCCGTTTCCGAAGACGGAAAACAGTTTGCGACCGTCGGAACGCTTGACGATCCCAAAACGATTGTGAATCCTTCCTCGATTCTGGTTGAAAAGAAGATTGACCTTGACGCTTCTTATAAAGCACGCTACGTTCGCGTTATGATGGCGACGGATTGCTACGTATTCTGTGATGAAGTAACCGTTTTCGGAGCCAAGGACGCAGGAAACGCGAAGAGCGCTTCTGCCGATGCGCCTGTCGAAGATCGCGGGTATGCGAAAAAGATCGACGGGATCGGAAACGTCGTTCTGATGTACACCGTTACGAAGTTCAAGTCGGAAAATCTGAAACCGTACGTCGTTTATTCCGATCTGTCCGGCGAATCGAAAGATACGATGTTTGATTCCATGTTGTTCCTGCCTTCCGGCGCGAGCAACTACGACTACTCCAAAGACGAGGGCTGGCAGACCTATATCGAGGAACTGTTCGGCGATCAGACGAACACCAATCTGTCCGCTTTGAATACATTGATCGGGGAGCTTATAAGCGAGAAATTGCTTCCCGAGGGCACAAGATACCCTGTCTTTATTGCGCTTCCCGCTTTTACCGATTATGTCGGCAAAAACGTGATGATCTACGGATTCAAACCGAACAACCGTGAAAACCGTCTTGCGATCATCCGTTCTTTTGTCGATCAAATTATAGGAGATTTTAGGTATAAGAACATTGAACTTAAGGGCTTTTATTGGCACGAAGAGGTCATTCGTTATTCCGTTACGGATTACGAGGAAGACCTGATCCGTGATTTCAACGATTACGTTCATGAAAAAGGGAAGAAGTCGATCTGGATCCCGTATTACTGCTCTCCCGGATATGAACGTGCCGTGGATCTCGGGTTTGACGCGGCGACTCTGCAGAGCGGCTATGCGTTTGCAAGAAACAACGCCGAAACCGGAGAAGTACAGGCCGGCGCCGTAGATGATTCCGCAGCGTCTGCAAAGAAATACGGTCTCGGCATGGAATTTGAAGTCGATATTTACGTAAAAGATTTCTATAAAAGATATTTGAAATATCTTACGGTCGGCTATCGCACGGGCTGTATGACCGACGGTATGATGATGCTTTATCACGGTGGAAACGGATTGACTACTTGCGCGTCTTCCGCCGCCGGATCCGAGCAGCGACAGATTTATGACTTGACCTATCAGTATATCAAAGGTACTTTCACTTCCGAGGCACCCGCCATTCAACCCGGACAGGTCATTGTTACGGAAACGGGCAAACGCCAGAGCGGGAATCTCGTCATTACGGATGCCGATTCGGGAAAGAATGCGCTTAAAGTTTCCAATGTATCCTATTCCGACGGCTTGACGTGCGTTGTTGAGGGAGACGGGTTCTATCTTGTCAATACCTCAAAAATGGATCCCGGCGTTTACACGATTACCTTGACTGTTACGGACGGATACAATGATTCCGAAGAAGAAACGGTTTACGTGCTTGTTAAGGACGCAGAACAGGAAACTATCAAGTTTGTCAGCGCGGAAAAACTCGATCTATATGAGTCTGTTTCCGAAAAAGATCAAGTAGGTGCGACGCTTCCGATCAATTCGGAGATCGATTATTACGCAAAGATTAACGACGATTGGTATTATATCGAATCCGGAGAATCGAACGGCTTTGTCAAAGCGGAAAACATCCATCCGCCGATCCCTGTCGATCCTTCCGATCTTCCTTCGCTTCCGGAGGAGAGCAAACCTGAAAGAGATTCCGGTTTGCCTGTCGGCGCGCTTGTCGGTATCATTGCCGGTGCGGTCGTTTTGCTTGGCGCGGCTGCTGCGGTCATTCTGATTAAAAAAAGAAAAAATAAAATAAAGGCAAAAGCCAAATTAGAAAAGGAGTAAACCTATGAAAAAGTTTTTGACCCTGTTTCTCGTGATTTGCATGGTCGTCTGCCTGGTCGCATGCGGCGAGGAAACCAACGAGTCTTCCGAAACGCCTGCAACTTCTGCGCAGACTTCCGGCGAAGCT
>JAGHTH010000195.1 GCA_018065365.1 Candidatus Coliplasma caballi | reverse complement strand
GCGAAATATTCGTCCTGTGTTCCCCAATCGCCGCGGCTTCTTCCGTGGATGATGCCGGGCAGGATGATATGGTCGGAGATGCCGAGCCCGTCGTAGCCCTCCCGGATCGCGACGGCGATGTAGTCGTCTTCTCTGCCGACGGCGTGTTTGCAGCGGTCGGTGTGGGTGTGGTAATTGTAACG
This sequence comes from Candidatus Coliplasma caballi, assembly GCA_018065365.1. Lineage (GTDB taxonomy): Bacteria > Bacillota > Clostridia > Oscillospirales > CAG-382 > Coliplasma > Coliplasma caballi. The sequence continues at coordinate 2,120 of JAGHTH010000195.1, read as the reverse complement.
CATAATAACACCGGGTTTCTTGTTTTGATAGGTCAATTTTAGCACGAAATGCGGCAAAAGTCAAGCGTTTTGCGACAAAGAAAGCGCCGGCAATCGCCGACGCTTTCAAAATAGAATCTTTGAAATTTATTTTGCGGAATCCAGAACGAACTTGATCGTCAGGTATTCGCCGGACGCAAACCGACGGTCAAAGCGGAAGAAGGTCATCGAGACCGTTTCGCCTGCTTTGTGGTTGGCGAGTTCGTCCGTCAGCGAAGTGATGTCGGTGATTTTGACACCGCAGAATTCGGTGATGATGTCGTAGGGCTGAAGTCCCGCCGCATAGACCGCCGTTCCGGGCGTTACCGTGGCGACGAACGCGCCCTCGGGGTATTCGCAGGACGGTTTGATGCGCAGACTCTCCAGACCGTTGTCGGCGTTGGTAACCTGAATGCCGAGGTAAGCCGCCGCGTGTACGAAATCGTCTTCGGGCTCGTTGACGACTTTCCCGTACTGGATGAGCTGGTTGAAGATGTCCGCGGCGTAGTTGATCGGGATCGCAAACCCGATGCCTTCGAAATAGTCCTCGACGATCTTCAGCGAGTTGATGCCGACGACCTGCCCTTTCATGTTGATCAGCGGGCCGCCGCTGTTGCCGGGGTTGATCGAGGTGTCGGTCTGGATCAGCGTCATGGTTTTGGTGACTCTGCCGGAATCGTCGGTAATTTTGATCTTGCGCTCCGTTCCGCTGATGACGCCCATGGTCATCGTACCTTCCAGCGTCATGTCGTAGGGCGTTCCGATCGCGATCACGTGCTGCCCGGGTTTCAGATTGGCGGAGTTGCCGATCTCGAGCGGCGTCAGACCTTTCGCTTCGATGCGAAGCACCGCGAGGTCGCGCACGGAGTCTTCGCCGACCACTTTGGCTTCGTATTCGGTGCCGTCGTAGAAGATCACTTTGAATTTGATCCCGCCGTCCACGACGTGCTGGTTGGTCGCGATGTAGCCGTCCGCGGTCAGAACGAAGCCGCTTCCGAGGGAGTAGCCGTTCTTTTCGGTAACATAGACGGTGCAGCAGCTCGGCGCGCATTTCTCATAGACCTGCGATTCCGCGCTTTCTTCCGTGTAGGAAACGTCGGACGGATCGACGTAATGGCTCACTTCGTAGGAGATATCTTCTTCCGAACTGCCCTGTACGTCGGAGGTGTCGCCGCCTGCCACGGAGGAATTTCCGGAGGGGTTTCTGCGATTGTCGGAATTCAGCGCGTACAGAATGGTCGGCAGGCAGATCGCGATCGAAACCACCAGGCAGATCGCCGCGATGATAAAAAATTTGCGCGCGCCTTTGCCGGAATTGCGCTTCTGATAGGACTGACCGTCCCAGCTGTACGCCCATTCGTTGCTGACGGGAGCGGGCTGCTCGGGAAGCTTTTTCGGCTCGGGGGCCGGTTCCGGCGTGGGCTCCGGCTCGGGCGTTTCCGTCGGTTTCGGCGGCTCACTTTCCGGCACGTCGTTCTGCGGCGCGGTTTCCTGCGGGGCTTCGACCGGCGTTTCGTCGGGAAGATTTTCCGGACGGTTTTCGTTTTCGTCGAATTCGTTCATTGTTCTTGATTCCTTTCGTTTTCATCGGGAAGTGATTCGGTTGCTTCGGCGGCTTTTTCGGGCTCTTCCGAAATGAAGTCGGCGTCGGCAATGCGCGTCTTGCGCGCCGGGATCAGCGACAGGGTAAAGGTAAACTCGGTATATTCTCCCACCGTGCTGGAAACGGAAATCGTTTCTCCGTGTTTTTCCAAAATGGTTTTGACGATATAGAGCCCGAGCCCCGTTCCGGTTTTGTCTAACCCTCGCGAACGGTCGGACTTATAGAATCGCTCGAACACGTGCGAGAGTTCCTCCTCGGGAATGCCCTCGCCGGTGTTGCGGACGCGCACGAGCGCTTTTTTGTTCCGCGCGGGCGAAATAAAGATTGATAGTTTTCCGTTTTCATCCGTGAACTTGACCGCGTTCTCCAGCAGGTTGTAAAGCACCTGGTGGATCGCGTCGGGGTTGGCGAGAACGTATACGTCGTCGTCGCCGCTCTCGAACTCCACGTCGATCTTTTTCTCCTCGATCTTGCCCATCAGCGAAATGAGGATCTGACG
>JAGHTH010000023.1 GCA_018065365.1 Candidatus Coliplasma caballi | reverse complement strand
ACTCCATACAAACCAACAGGAAGACTCCGGACAAAATTACTGCCCGGAGTCTATTTTATTACTCATTTTTGACGCTCTTTGCCCGCCGAACAAATGTTTTGTAAAAACGAGCACAGCGTAGAAAATCAGACCGCTTTTTTGTGCAAAATAAAACGGATTTTTTGCGGAATGCGTCAGAAAAACATCCTTTTTGAAATGGTTGACATAATTTCGTAAATTATACAGAACGGAAAAGTACAAATGCGATGCAGAAAAGTTTTGATCTCCATACCCGAAAACTGCATGGAATTGCAAACACTTTTTGAATAAATACGGTTCTTCTGATATACTTTTATTTTCAAATAAAAAGAAACGAAAATTGTCTGTTACATTTTCCTGCCCGATCGGGATCGGAAAACGCGCCCGGAAATCGTTTTGCAGCGGCGAAAACGGGACTCTTTGGAACGCTATATATAAAGAGGATATGCTTGACAAAACCACTTTCACATGGTAAGATAGGACGAATTGTATTAGAAGTATACTTTCTTTGTATTCTGCGATGAGGGAAAGGGACTTCTTCAGTATCGTTTTCAGGAGGAAAAACGCATGACCAGATCCAAACGAACCTTCAGCCGCGTTCTCACGCTGTTCTTGCTTGTTACTGTGTGTGTAACGAGTGTCGGCATGACCGCGCTGCAGGCGTCGGCGACCGTCGAGTACAAATACGGCTCGGAATCGCTGGCGCGCACGTCGCTTTCCGAGATCGCGAATGTGTTGACTTCCACGACCTTCAACGAGTATCAGACTCTTTGGGGATCTGTCGGAATGGCAACGGATTCGATCAAGATCGACGTGATCGGAGACCTCGTTGACGAGGACACGACTGCAACCTACAACATCGTAACGAAAGACACCGATCTTTCCAAGTACGGCGAGGGCTTTACGCTCCCCGACGGAATGACCGGCGCTCTCGTGTGCGGCGATGACGGCAGAGTGTCTTTCAAAGTCAACGTTCCGAAAGACGCCTGCTACAACATTTACGTCGATTACTTTACCGGCAACGTACCCGTTTACGGTTACGTCAAGGAAAACGGCGAGCCGAAGTACGTTGACGGGAAGCCCGTCATCGACTACGCTTCCGAACCCGTCGGCATCGGTAAAGACGCTGCGATGGAACGCTACATCCTCGTTGACGGAAAAGTTCCGTACTCCGAGGCACGCTCCGTCGAGCTCAACCGCGTGTGGTGCGACCGCTGCGAATTCGTCCTGGAAGACGGAACGACCAAAGTTCTGTATTCCAACACCGACGAATTCCGCGAATTCATCGAAGCACACCGCGATGATTTTGAAGACAACCGTCCTTATTTGCAGGACTACAACGGCAACGAACTGAAACCCGAAAAGGTTCTGGTCAATCAGTGGGACGGCACGTATCTGCACGATTCCACCGGTTATTTCAACGAGCCGCTCTGGATCTACCTGTCTGCCGGGGAACACGTCTTCTCGCTGCAGACCGTGCGTGAGACCACCGCGCTCAGCGCAATTACGCTTTGCACCGCTCCGATCGCTCCTTCCTATAAGGAGTATTACGAGTCGAAGGGCGGCGACAACGCGATCTACAAGGGCGACTACTCCCTGATCGCGCAGGCGGAATACGCGTCCGCGACCTCCGAGCGTACGATCTATCAGCTCAACAACCGTTCTTCCGTTTATACGCAGCCGCAGGATCCCGCGCTGATCCGTCTGAATGAAATCGGCGGCGAAAAGTGGGAATACGTCGGTCAGTGGGTAGAGTGGACGGTCGAAGTTCCGGAAGCCGGATTCTACGACATCATCCCGCGCGCAATGCAGGGCTTCTACTCCGGTGTGTACGTTTCCCGTAAACTGTACGTCAACGGCGAACTTCCTTTTGCGGAAGCGGGCGCGCTTCGCTTCGACTACACGTCCGACTGGGTTACCGAATCGCTGCACGACGGCGAGCAGGATTATCTGTTCTATCTCGAAAAGGGAACGAACACCGTTCGCATGGAGATCGTTCTCGGCGATATGGCAAGCATCCTGGCGCGTGTCAACGAATCGCTGACCAACATCAACAGCTATTACCGTAAGATCCTGATGATCACGGGCGCCGATCCCGACGAATACCGTGATTACACGTTCGAGCGTTTGATCCCCGACGTGCTGAAAGGTCTGAAGTACGAGGCGGAACGCCTGTACGGCATTTCCGGCGAACTTGCCGAAATGACCGGCGGTATGGGCTCCCACGCCGCAACGCTGGACCGTGTCGCAAACGTCTGCGAACGAATGGGTAAATACCCGTCCACGATCGCGGGCTACATGGATACGCTGAAATCCTATTCTTCCTCTCTGGGTACCTGGCTGGCTGACACACAGAACCAGCCGCTTGATATTGACTATCTGTGCATCCAGTCGCCTGATAAGAAAGCGCCGACCGCCGAGCCCGGTTTCTTCGCGAAGCTGTGGGGCGGCATCCAGAAGTTCTGGGCGTCCTTCTTCTCCGACTACGATTCTCTCGGCGCTTCCGATGAAGAAACCGATATCGAGAACGCCGGCGATTATCAGGTCGAGGTCTGGACGGTTACCTCCCGTGACCAAGCGCAGATCATTCGAAATCTGGTCGATAACTCCTTTACGCCGACTTACGGTCTGCCCGTCGTCGTCAAACTGGTCGCAGGCGGAACCCTGCTTCCCGCAACGCTGGCGGGAACCGGCCCCGACGTCTATATGGGTGCTTCGGGCGGCGACGCCATCAACTACGCTCTGCGTAGCGCGGTGCTTTCGCTGAACACCATTACGGGCAACACCAACATCGGTTATAACTTCAACGATCTCTCCACCTGGGCAGACGATCCGATCTACAAGGATCTGATCGCGCAGAACAAGATCCCGACGTTCAACGAAGTCACCAAATGGTTTGCTCCCGCCGCGCTGACTCCTCTGACTCTGTACGGCGAGACCTACGGCATTCCGGAAACGATGTCCTTCTCGATGATGTTCTACCGCAAAGACATTTTCGTGGAACTCGGCGTCGCGGTCCCGGATACCTGGGAAGATTTCTACAATATTATATACTCCCTGAACAGAGAGAAACTTGACATTGGTTTCCCGACCGGTGTGGGCGGCTCCACGCTGCTGATGTACCAGCAGAACGAGACCTACTACGACGAGGGCAACTACGATTACTACATCGATCTGTTCCGTACCTATTATAATGAAACCGGCTTCGACAAATCGTACAAGGACGTCGATGACTATCTGGTCAACGGCATCCGCTATGCGTACGAAGATCCCGACGGAAACATCATCCCGAAGACCGACGGTATTTCGATCAACCTCGATTCCGATACCGCGCTCGCTGATTTCAAGAAAGTCTGCGAACTGTTCACGATGTACGATTTCCCGGTTACTTACAGCTTTGCAAACCGTTTCCGTTCCGGCGAAATGCCGCTGGCGGTTACCGGTTACGGCGAATACAACTCCCTGATCGTCTTCGCACCCGAAATCAACGGTCTGTGGGAATTCACTCCGCTGCCCGGCACGACCTTTGAGGATCCGGAGACCGGCGAGACCCGCGTGAACAACACCACGGTCGGTGCGGTTTCCACGATGCTGCTGATGCGTTCGGTCAATGACAAGAACGCGCTCGGCGCATGGACGTATATGCAATGGTGGATGAGCGCCGACGTGCAGTCCGCGTTCGGCAACGAAATGATCGCGCTGCTCGGCCCGTCCGCAAAACAGTCCACCGCAAACATGGAAGCGCTCGAAGGAATGAGCTGGTCGAAGGACGAGTTCGACAACCTGCTGGCGCAGTTCAAGGCAGTCGAGTGTACGCCTGAGTATCCCGGCTCCTACATCGTCGGAAGATACACCAACTTCGCGTTCTTGAACGTCAAGAACGACAAGAAGGATCCTGTCCTCGCGATGCAGAGCTACATTACCGACATCAACAACGAGTTGTCCCGTAAACGTACCGAGTTCGCGCTTCCCACCGCAGACACCATTAAAGAAATGGAAAATGAACTTGTCAAACTCGGCTACGATCTGACCACCATGAAAAAGAAAGGAGGGGAATGATCCATGGCAAAAGAAAAAGCGATAATCCGCTCGGATATGACACGGTTCCAGTGGACGATCATGGAGATGAAGAAGCATAAGGTCGCTTACGTAATGGTCGCGCCTTACTTCATCCTGTTCACTCTGTTTACCGTGGTCCCCGTCCTTCTGTCCCTGGTTTTGAGTTTTACGAGTTTTGACCTGCTGAACTGGCCGAAATTCATTTTCCTCGACAACTACATTCGTCTGTTCTTAGACGACGACGTGTTCATCACGGCAATCAAGAATACGCTGAAATTCGCAGTTGTAACGGGCCCGGGCTCCTACCTGCTGTCCATGCTCTTCGCGTGGTTCATCAACGAACTTCGCCCGAAGGTACGTTCCATCATGACGCTGCTGTTCTACGCGCCTTCCATTTCGGGTAACGTGTATCTGATCTGGACGCTGTTCTTCTCCTCCGATGAATACGGTATCGTCAACGCGTGGGGCATGAAGCTCGGACTTCTCTCCGAGCCGGTCCTGTGGTTCCAGGATAAGAAGTACATCTTCGTCCTCTGCTGCTGCGTTGCACTGTGGACTTCGCTCGGTACTTCCTTCCTTACCTTTATCGCAGGTTTCCAGTGCGTTGACTTCTCCCTGTACGAAGCAGGCGCCGTGGACGGCGTCAAGAACCGCTGGCAAGAACTGTACTACATCACGATGCCTTACATGAGACCGCAGATGATGCTCGGCGCGATCCTGGCAATTACCGGCGCGTTCGGTTTCGGCGGTGTCATTACCAACCTGGTCGGTTTCCCAAGCCCTGACTATTGCGCGCATACGATCATGCACCACTTGGACGACTACGGCGGACAACGTTTTGAGATGGGCTACGCGTCGGCGATCGCAACGCTGCTGTTCTTGATGATGATCGGCTGTAACCTGCTGATCAACAGAATCTTGAGAAAGATAGGTACATGATATGTTTGAGAATCTGAAAAACAAAATCAAAGTCGCCTATCGGAAACATCAGACCAACAAGGTTCAGTTCAAACGTTCGGTTACCCGTTCCGCCGGCGGCGACGTAGGTATTTACATCATGCTGGCGATCGTCGCATTCGTCATGGTTCTTCCCATGGTGTACGCGATCGTGCAGTCTCTGAAACCTCTGGACGAGATCTTCGTATTCCCGCCGAGATTCTTCGTTATCAACCCCACGTTCGATAACTTCCGCGATCTGTTCCGTACGATGGCGGATTCGTGGGTCCCGTTCTCCCGCTACGTGTTCAACACCGTGCTGATCTCCGTCGCGGGTACTGCCGGCAACGTGCTGCTTTCTTCCTACGCGGCATACGCGATCTCCAAGATTCGCTTCCCGGGAAGAAAAGGTCTGTTCAAGATCGTTACTTACGCGTTGATGTTCAACTCGACCGTTACCGGTATTTCCAACTTCATCATCATGTCCGCTCTGGGCTGGGTCGATACCTACCTGGCGGTCATCGTTCCCGCGTTCTGTACGCCGTTCGGCCTCTACCTGATGAAACAGTTCATGGAGACCAACGTGCAGGATGCCGTTCTGGAAAGCGCCCGTCTGGAAGGTGCTTCCGAGAACAAGATCCTTTGGAAGATCGCAATGCCGATGGTCAAGCCCGCTTGGGCAACGCTGATCCTGTTCGCGTTCAAAGATCTGTGGAACACCGGCGCAAACCTCTACATTTACAGCGAACAGCTCAAGACCATGAACTACGCGATCAGCCAGCTGGTTACCGCAGGTATCGCACGTTCCGGCGTTTCGGCGGCGGCTACGGTCATTATGATGCTGGTCCCGATTACCGTGTTTATCATCTCGCAGAACAACGTCATTCAGACGATGTCTTCCGCGGGTATGAAGGATTAAGGAGGGGACGGAATGAAACACAGAATTTTAACCACCCTTCTGATCGTCGCGCTGCTGATCGTAACGATCGGCTCCGTCACGGCGAGCGCTCTGGTACCTTACTCCACCTACACTTACGGTGTGGGCAGACGGATGCAGCGCAGCCCCGCGGCGTACTTCCCGGTCAAACAGATCACTTCGCAGACGCTGCTCTATTCGCTTTCCGAGGAAGGCGGCGCGAGCTCCAACGCGAAAATGAAGTACGCAAGCACCTTTACCGGCCTGAACGGCCCGACCGATCTCTTCGTGGACGACCTGAACAACGTCTATATTTCGGATACGGACAACAACCAGATCGTCGTTACGGATGAAGAGTACAACGTCCGACTGATCATCAGCACCTTTACGAACAGCTTCGGCGTTCCGGACGGTCTGAAGAGCCCGCACGGCGTGTACGTCTCCGAAAGTGAGATCTACGTTACGGATACCGGCAACTCCCGTATCGTCATCTTCGATAAAGTCGGTAACTTCGTGGACATCGTTCCCGAGCCCGCTTCCGAAGTCATGCCGGATAACCCCGTTTACACCCCGATCGCCGTTGCGGTCGACTCCGCGGGACGTATCTACGTCGTTTCGCAGACCACCAACTACGGTATCATTTCTCTGAACCGCGACGGCTCGTTCAACGGCTTCGTCGGCGCACAGAAAGTTACTTACAGCGCGTTCGATTACTTCTGGAGAATGTTCCAGACCGAAAAGCAGATCGCCGCTTCGGAAAGATACGTTCCGACCGAGTACAACAACATCTGCATCGACGCGGACGACTTCATCTACGTAACCACGGCTTCCATTGAAGAAGCGAACGTCCTTTCGGGCATCACGGACAAGTCCGGCAAATACGCGACTGTCAAGAAACTGAACCCGAACGGTAACGACGTCATGAACCGTAACGGTTTGTTCTCCCCGATCGGTGAGATCGACACTCGCTCGTTCGCAACCAGCGAATTCCGTTATACCGGCGCTTCGACCGTCGTGGACGTCGCGCTGTCCGATGACGGCGTCTGGTCACTGATCGATAACAAGAGAAGTAAAGTATTTACCTACGACGAGCAGGGCAACCTGCTGTACGCGTTCGGCGATAAGGGCGATCAGCTCGGTAACATCGTCAACCTGAAAGCAATCGACTATCAGGGAACGAATATGCTGCTGCTTGACCAGTCCTCCGCCGCGATCACGGTGCTGGAACGTACCGACTACGGCGATCTGATCGCTTCCGCTATCAAGAACGACGCGGATCAGAACTATTCCGAGGCGGTCAAGTATTACACCAGCATCCTGCAGAGAAACAACAACTACGATACCGCGTATATCGGTATCGGACAGTCCTTGTACCGCAGCGGCGAGTACGTGCAGGCAATGCAGTATTACCGCTTCGCGTATGACAGAGAGAACTACGACGTCGCTTATCAGGCATACCGCAAAGAGTGGATCGAGGAACATCTGTGGATCTTCCTTCTGGTCGCGGCGGCATTGCTGTTCGGCATCATCAAGTTCTTCGGCTGGGCTGCCAAGTTCAACAAGAAGAACACCAAAGACAAGGTCAAGAGAGGATTCTGGGAAGAAGTCGTTTACGGGTTCCACCTGATCTTGCATCCGTTTGACGGCTTCTGGGATCTGAAACATGAGAAACGCGGCTCTGTCCGCGGCGCGATCTTCTGGCTGGCGATCACGGCTCTGTCGTTTGTCTATGAAGCGATCGGAACCGGCTACCTGGCGACCACCAACAACGGTGAGAGCAGCTACATTGCCGCGATGCTCGCGATCCTCGTTCCTGTACTGCTGTTTGCGGTTGCGAACTGGTGTCTGACGACGCTGTTCGACGGCGAGGGCTCGTTCAAAGACGTGTTCATCTGCGTCTGCTACTCGTTGGTACCGCTGGTCATGCTCAAGATCCCGTGCGTCGCGCTTTCCAACGTGCTGACGCTCTCCGAGCAGGACATCCTGTCGATGCTGATGTCGATCGCTTGGGTATGGCTGATCCTGCTGGTCTTCTTCGGCGTCATGGTTACGCACGATTACACGCTCGGCAAGAACTTCATTACGATTCTGGGTACCATCCTGATGGTCGGCGTGATTATGTTCGTGGCGATCCTGTTCTTCAACCTGATCAGACAGATGTACATCTTCGCACATAACATCTACGTTGAAGCCACAATGATGATGTGACGGAAAGGAGCTTGTTACAAATGAAAAAAATCATGAAACGCACGCTCCTTCTGTTGGTGTGCATCGCGATGCTGCTCCCCGCGTTCTGCGCGCTTACCGCTTTTGCGGAAGACCAGAAATCGTGGGAGGACACCTGGAGAGACGAGCTTTGCCCCGCCTATATGGCAACTTCCTTCAAAACGGTCGAAGACCGATTGAAAGGCGACGGAAACCTGATCGTTCCGATGACGCTTTACTGTGTCGTCGAGGGCGTCGCAATGTACGGCGACCCCGTAACCGGCGAAATGGTGTTCTTGAACCTTACCAATCCCGAGCAGACCAAGGAAGACATTGACGCGATGGAGGGAGCGATCCCCGAATACACCGCGTACTACACGACCAACCCGATCGATGCCGGCTTCAAACCCCAGAACGGAAGCGGCACTTCCGAGGCGGTCAAAGAAAAACTGTATTCCCAGCTGATTATCCAATATACGCAGAACGCTTCCGATATGGAAATGAACTCCTTTGCGGACGCGGCTGCGAATCAGCAGATCAAGACGTCCAACATCCGCGGCGGCGTTCGTGTGGAGTATTCCATCGGACGTGAGCAGGTGCTGTACCTCGTTCCGAGACAGATCCGCTACGACAAGTTCGAAGCGCTGCTGGAACAGGTCAAGGCAAACTCCTCCTCTGCCCGCGACGCGAGCGTGCTGCGTGCGTTCTACATCCTGTACGATCTGAACGACACGACCAAAGCACAGAAGACGCTGGACTCTTACAAAGAGCAGTATCCCGTTCTGGAGAAGTTCGCGATCTACGCTTGCGAAAAGACGATCGCTTCCAAAGAGCTGCTCCGCTGCGAGAACTTCATCAAACTTTACACCGATTACACCTACGAACAGATGGAGGAAGACCACGCCGAAGCGGAATACGAGTCTTCGGAAGAAAACCCGCCGCTGTTCAAACTCGCAATCGAGTATAAAGTGGACGGCGAGGGCGGTATCACGATCCGTCTGAACGCCGGCAACATTCGTTTTGACTCCACGACCTACACGCTGCGCAACGTGGTCCTGCTTCCTTACGGCGGCGCGGGCAATACCGCGAACGAAGGATATATCTTCACGCCCGACGGATCCGGCTCGCTGATCTCCTTTAAGGACGCGGCGAACAGTTCGAGCAAAACGAGCACGATGCCGATGTACGGCCCCGATTACGCGTACCACACCATCACGGGCGCAAACCGCGAACTGATGTACCTGCCGGTCTACGGCGTCGTGGAAAGCGCGTACGTCGGTACCCATGAGGAAGACGTCCCGCAGTTCGACGATGACGGCAACCCGCTGTATGAAACCGATTCCAACGGCGATCCCAAGCTGGACGACGACGGCAACCCGATCCCCGTAACCAAGAGAGAAACGCTTGAGGATTACCTCGACGTCGGCTTCTTGGCGGTCATTGAGGAAGGCGACTCGCTGTCCAAGATCACCGTGAACAACGGCGGCAGCTTGCATCCGTACATTTCGGTTTACACCACGTTCAACCCGCGTCCGCAGGATACCTACGCACTGTCGGGCGGTATCATGAACGACGCGAACGCGACCTGGACGGTGGAATCCAAGCGGAAATACACCGGCGACTACAAGATCCGCCTGTTCATGCTGGATCAGAACGACGTCAGTTATTCCGCAATGGCAAGAACTTATCGCGAATACCTGATCAAGAAGGGAATTCTCGCCCCGGTCGATGAAGAGCAGAGCGACGAGATCCCGCTGTACCTCGAAACGCTCGGCTCCATGGAAATCGTGGAACACGTGCTGGGCATCCCGGTGCTGAAGATGATCGCGCTGACCTCGTTCAAGGACGATATCGAAATCCTCGAGGAACTGAAAGAATCGCAGATCTCCAACGTCAAACTCAAACTCAACGGCTGGTGCAACGGCGGCTTGTTCTTCACGGTCCCGACCCGCGTCAAGTTTGAAAAGGTCATGGGCGGCGAGGACGGCTTCAAGGAGCTCGTTGCGTACGCAAAACAGCAGAACGTAACGCTGTTCCCCGATTTCGACTTCTCTTACGTCTATGCGAAAGAACTGTTTGACGGCCTGGACGCTGACGAAGACCTCGCAAAGACCATCGACGACCGTACCGCACGGCTCCGTGAGTACGATCCGACCTGGCAGGGCTACATCGAGAACGGTACCGCGGTGCTGTCTCCCTACGCAATGGAGCCCTTCTATGACAAGATGTACAAGAAGTACGAAACGTTTGACATCGGCGCGATCGCGGTCTGCACGCTGGGCAACAATCTGAACTCCGACTTCAACGAGGACGACCCGCTGACCCGCGAGGACTCCAAGGTGCTTGTCAAGAGATTGCTTACCAAGATCAGCGAGCAGAACGAAAAGGTGCTGGTCAGCGGCGGCAACGTCTATACGCTGCCTTTCGTAACCGACCTGATCGACGTTCCGATGGATGACTCCCGCAGCAACAGCTCCTGCGCGTCCATTCCGTTTATGGCAATGGTGCTCCACGGCTATAAGGAATACGCGGGCAGTCCGCTGAATCTTGCGGCAAACTACACCTACTCCGTGCTGAAAGCGGTGGAGAACGGCGCATCGCCTTACTTCATCATCGGCGCGAACAATACTTCCGAACTCAAAGACTACACGTACAGCAGACTTGCAAACTACTACTCCACCAGATACACGATCTGGAAGCAGGCGATCGCCAAGGTTTATAACCTGCTGAACGAAGTCCTCGCGAGTGTGAAGTACGAAACGATCGAGCAGCACGAATTCCTCGATCACGACATGAGAGTCGCCGTCGTGACGTATTCCAACGGAGAGAAGTTCTACGTGAACTACTTGAAGAATGATTTCGACATCAAGATCGACGGCAAAGCTTACAGCATCCCCGAAAACGGCTTCCTGAAAGTATGTGAGAACGGCGACGTTCTGACTTACAAGGAATCCGCGATCAGACAGTAAAGGAGGGGCTTACAATGACGAATACAAAAGAATTACAAGCACCTGCCAAAGCTGTGAAAGTCAAAAAGACCAAGGACAGAAGCTTGGCGAAATCCAAGGCGAGAAGCGGATGGGTGTTCATCGCACCCTTCCTGCTCGGCTTCTTCTTGATCTACCTGCCGATGATCCTGGAATCGCTGCAGTTCTCGTTCAACGATATCCAGTTCGACAGAGGCGGCGGTTATCATCTTGAGTATCAGGGCTTCGCGTTCTACGAGTACGCCCTGCTCGAAGATACCAGCTTCGTCAAGACGCTGGGTTCGAGTGTCAGCCAGCTCCTGTTCAACGTGCCTGCGATCGTCATCTTCTCTTTGTTCGTCGCAGTGCTGCTGAATCAGAAGATGGTCGGCAGAGCGGTGTTCCGCGCGATCTTCTTCATCCCCGTCATCGTTTCGACGGGTATCATCGAGAGCATCGACCTGCAGAACTCCCTCGCGGAAACCATGGGACAATATACGGAGTCAGCCGGCTCCAGCATCAACGCCGCGGGCGGCGGTGCCTCAAACTCCAACAACCTATTGAACGCCATGGACGTCGCCTCGTTCTTCCAGAACATGGCGATCGGTACGCAACTTGTTACGTATATCGTGGATATCGTCAACGGCGTCTATGACATCGTCAACAAGTCCGGCGTACAGATGCTGATCTTCCATGCAGGCCTGCAGTCCATCTCTCCGGCGATCTACGAGTCCTGCCAGATGGACGGCGCGACCTCCTGGGAAACCTTCTGGAAGATCACATTCCCGATGATCAGCCCGATGATTCTGGTCAACGCGGTCTATACGGTCATCGACTCCTTTACGGCACAGAACAACGTGATGATGAAATTCATCAACGGGCTCAACTCCGGCAGTTCCATTGCGAACGCGCAGGAAAAAACCACGGCAATGGCGTGGATGTACTTCCTGGTAGTAATCTTGATCCTCGCGGTCGTCGCGGCGATCATGGGCGGCTACGTCTTCTACCAGAGAAGAGAAAACTGACGGAAGGGGGAAGAAGAAAATGGATGCAGTCAATATGACCAAAAAGGAACAGAAAGCGCTTGAAAAAGAGCGCAAGCGTCAGGATGCTTACCAAAAGATCAAACAGCAGGAAAAACTCTCTTTCTGGACGCTGTTCCGCTATAAGTATCTCACTGCTTACTTTGCAAAGAAATTTTTCCTTGCGATCTTCCGTTACGTTTTGCTGGTCGGGCTTTGCTTCGTCATCCTGAACCCGTACCTGTCGAAGATCTTTACCTCGATCATGAGCAGAGACGACTTCGTCAACGTTTCGGTGCACATGCTCGCAAGATATCCTACATTAGATACTTATAAAGCGATCATTCAGGACAACGGCTATTTCCAGGCATTGCTGAATACCTCGGTGCTGTCTTTGATGTGCGCCGTCATTCAGACGCTGACCTGTACGGTCGTCGGTTACGGTTTCGCGAAGTTCAACTTCAAAGGCAAAAAGATTCTGTTCGTGCTGGTCATCTTCACGATGATCGTCCCGCACGAAACGATCCAGTCTTCCATGAACATGAAGTTCACGCATTTCGATATCTGGAACATCTTCTCGAGCATCGGAAACTTCTTCAAGAGTTTGTGGACGGCGATCACGACCAAAGGCGGCTTTGGTGCCTGGGGTGATAAGATCGGCGCTTCGATCGATCAGGCGGTCAAATGGAACACTACGGTTGAGGAAGGAACGATCCTCGGTGCGCCGCTCGGCTATATCCGCGGTTTCCTGTCCGGCGTGTTCGGCGGCGATATTACCGGCATCAATATGATGTCAACGAGCTGGCCGTTCGCGATCCTTTCGCTGACCTGCCTCGGCTTCAAGAACGGTCTGTTCATCTACATCATGCGTCAGTATTTCAACGGCGTTCCGGACGAGTTGGAAGAAGCGGCGTACGTGGACGGCGCAGGCGTTTACAAGACGTTTGCGAAGATCATTATGCCGATGTCCACCACGATGTTGGTTACGATCTTCATGTTCTCGTTCGCATGGCAGTGGTCTGACAGCTTCTACACGGGTATGTTCTTAAAGCAGAACGTGCTGCTGCCGACGATCGCGACGAAGATCCCGAAATCCCTCGATACCAACTATGCCGCACAGAACGCCTTTGAAACGGCGATCCGAAACACGAGCGGCTTGCTGATCCTGCTCCCGCTGGTCATTCTGTACCTGTTCGCGCAGAGAACGATGATCGAGGGTGTCGAGCGCTCCGGTATCACGGGCTGACGAAAATTTATAACGCAAGAAAAGAACGACTTCGGGCGCGCGTCTTAGGGATTTTTTGACCGGGGGAACGACAAGAAGAAAATAAAAACCAGCATATCAAGAATGAAAATGCTGATTCTAATCAGTCAAAAAATGCAAAACATAAGAGCGAGGAGTAAAATCCTCGCTCTTATTGTCTTCGGTCGATTTCGTCTCTACCGTACGCAAGTACGCCGACGATACGAAATCGGCCGA
>JAGHTH010000039.1 GCA_018065365.1 Candidatus Coliplasma caballi | reverse complement strand
TCGATTCAAGAAATGCCCGATCGCCGTGCTCAAGCAGGACGATCCCGCCGAGGAGTTCGGACGATTCTAATACGAAGACAGCGAGATCTACACCGTCAAGCGCACCGAATTCGTCGATGAGTTTTCGGAGCGGATGACCGGCAGATCGCGGTTTGAAGACCTGTACCATTTCCTGCTGCCCGTCATTCTGGGCGTCGGTGCCGTGCTGATCGCGGCAATGGTCTTTTTGGGGAACGGCGCGGCGGAAGCCGTGCAGGCGGGCTACGTTCTGTGGATCGCTTCGATCCCGACGACCGCGTTCTTCCTGCTGCCGCTGCCGCTCGCGTGGGCAAACAGACGCGGCAAGAAGGTTTCGGCGGCGTTTATCGGAAACGGCGTTGCGGACGAGTATTCCATGGCGTCGGTGCTGACGTTTGCGGACACCGAGGTGTATCCGTCGAATCTGGTCAACGTAACCGGCTTCAAGAATTTCGGCGATTACCGGATCGATCTCGTGATCACCGATCTGGCGATGATCTTCGGCTATCTCGGAGGGCCGCTGGAAAAGGTCTTCCGGCATTCCGTGGACGGAAACGTTCCCGATCCGAAGTCGATCCGCGTGATCGAAAACGCGTCGGACGGCATCTGCGTTGCCATGGACGGCAGGTATTTCTACATCGGAAAGCGCGGCTATCTGCGGCGGCGCGAGATCAAGACGTTTACGGATCAGGGCGACGAGGGGTATGAAAACAGCGTCGGCTCCGTGATGTACGTCGCGATCGACCGCGTTCCCGTGGCGAAGCTTTACATCCGGTACCGCGTCAATCCGCGTTTCGAGCAGCTGCTCAAGGATCTGCACCGCGCGGGCATCTGCCTCGGGATCAAGACGATGGACCCCAACATCACGACGGACATGGTGCTTTCCGGCGTTCGATTCAAGAAATGCCCGATCGCCGTGCTCAAGCAGGACGATCCCGCCGAGGTGGTCCCGGAGAGCGAACACGATTCTTCGGGCATCGTCTGCAATTCGTCTTTGCATAACTTTTTGCAGATGTTCTCCCTGTGCGACAAAGTGCGGCACACCACCCGCTGCAACGCGCTCGTAACGATGATCTCGGTGTTATTGTCGTTTTTGGCGGTGTCGTTCCTCGCCGTAACGGGCGAGATCGGATCGTACGGCGTCTTGCAGGCGACCATGTTCCAGCTTTGCTGTCAGGTCCCGGTTTGGCTGCTTTCGCTGTTCATGATCTGAACTTTGGGCAAAAGCACCAAAAACAAAGACGATAATTCTCTGCCCTGTATGAAAAGAAAAAAGAAAATACTCTTGCATATTTCATTCGAATCTATTATAATATAAACGTATATAGTTTGATTGTCCGGAGCAGCGGCGGTATTCATATCGAAGTTCCCGCTTCGGAGAGAGGATCCCGATTATGTGCAAAAAGAATGTTTCCAAAAAGAAGATCGTCCTCGCCGTGCTGGCGGTGGTCTGCGCATCCATGCTTCTGTGTGCCTGCGTCCCCAACGGCTCGCCCGACGACAGCATCTTTGAAAAGCTGATCGAAGTCAGCAAAGAGGAATCCGAGGTCATTGACGAAGACGTTCTCGCGGAAAGCGAGTATCTGACCGTCATCGACGTGGTCAGCATTACGCCCAACGAGGTCGCCGTTTACGGTGTGCTGAAAGAAGCGGGCGTGAGTGCCGGTGTCGATTCCGTTCGGATCACGGGTACGGAAGTTGACGTAACCGAGAAGATCAAAGACGGGTATTTCATCATTCCGTTCACGTTCCCCAAGAATTCGCGCTGCACCATGATGGCGACCGCGATGAAGGGCGACAAAGAAGCGGAAGAAGCCCTGTCGTTCTCCGCGCCTTACGACGCGACGGCAGAGGAACGTCTGGACGGCAAGTCCGTTTCGGTCGGCAGCAACTCGATGCTGTATTTCAGCAATATGCTGGACGATTACCTCGGCAAAGAACTTTACACGAATTCGCAGGCGAAAAAGATCAAATCGGGCATTATCAGCCAGTACAAAGTTTATGAAGAACTTGCCGACGGCGCGCAGTTCGGATTGATCTACGTCTTTATTCCCGACCCGACGACCGTGGATCCTTCGATCTTCCGGAAAGGTTCCGTGGAAGACAAAACGTACCTGACGCGGTATCAGCAGGTCGTGAAGGAAGTTTCCGCGACCAAGGCAAACGTCGTCGATATGGCGGAAGTGCTGAAAGCCGAACTGGAAAACGGCGCTGTAATGAGCGACCTGTTCCGTGTAACCGACAGCCATCTGACCGAGTACGCTTCCATTCTGATGTATCAGAAGGTCATGGAATACATTCAGGCGAAATATCCCGAGGTGGAGTGCCGTTCCATCGACGATTTCACATCCGAGAAGAAGACCGTGCTGGGCGGCGACTACGTGAATTACCGCGGGCTTGATCCCGAGAAGATCACGGAAGAAATTACGCTCTACACGCCCAAGAAGGCGTACGGCGACGCGGTCAAGGACATCATCCTGTACACCGATACGGTCAACAAGGATTACACGCTGTTCACCACGATCGACGCCAAGGACGGCAAGACCTCCGCGGCGGAACGTTTCCTGGTCAACAACGAGAACACCGATCTTCCGAACGCGCTGATCTACCGCGGCGAAAACGCGCTGTTTGCTTCCAAGCTGATCGCGGATTCGCTGGGACAGACGATGCTTGCGAGATCCTGCGACTACTTCATCAGTATGACCGACGCAAAGACCTACCGCAACAAGACGAAGGATAAGCACGTTACCGACTTTATCGTCGTGTTCGTGTCCGAGAGCGATATCGCGGCGGCGTTCGGCTCGTAATTCGAAAAACAGAACGAAAAAGCAGAGCATAAAACGCTCTGCTTTCTTTTTGCTTTGAAAGGTTATTTCAGTTTGCCGGCGTCCAAAAGGGCTTTGTAGCCGTTGTAGAAGGCGATCGAATCGGGGTGTCCGCAATAGGCGATCGTGCCGGGCTTGTTCATCATGCCGAGGTAGGAATAGACCAGAATTTCATCGACGTAGTCGGACACGGCGGAAAGTTGCCTGTAGAGCCGGTCTGCGTCGGCGGCGATCAGCGGCGAGCGGTAGGTGTCGCCCTCGAAGGTAAAGGTTTCGACATCCGCCCAGAGCGCGCTGCGGCCTGCTTTGTCGTGCGCCTTGCGCAGCGCTTCAAAGAAAGCGCCCGTTTCGTCCGGGGTGGATTTGCGCACACCGACCTCGTCCTGATAGGCGACGAAATCGGCATCGAGCGCTTCGAGGTCGCGGATATAACGGTCGTCGGTGATGACTTTGCGCGTGCCGTAGGGGGCGATGAACATTTTTTTCGTTTTGTCGAGGGAATGCGCGAACGCGGCGTAGGAGTTGACATAATGTATGAATTCCGGCGGGTAATTGGGGTTGATGCCGACCTCGTCGGGAAGATACCAGCCGAAAAAGGAGGGATGGTGTCCGTAGAGGGCGGTCAGCTGCTCCATGGCTTTGAACGCGCGCGCCTGCACTTCCGCGGAGATCATGTTCTCGTAGGCGTGGTAGCAGTCGCCGTAGTAGCCGACCGAGAGGAAGACCTTCATGCCTTGCTTGTCCGCTTCGTCGAGCAATGTTTCGATCGGGTTTTTGCAGCCGAAATCGGCGGGCGCGGGGTAGAGATCGGTCGGGAAATACGCTTCCGCGCGGTCGGAATAGCAGAGTGAGGAGCAAAGCAGCGTGAGGTAAGTCATGCCGAGTTCTTTCATTTCCCGGATCTTGGCGCGCCATTGTTCGTCCGTGAACGTGCGCACGACGGGGGTGTAGTAAACGCCCTCTTTGATGTTGTGGTGGGAAAATTCGATCCACGAGCCGCCTGTTTTTTTGACCATTGCAGAGACTCCTTTTTTATTTTTTTGTACGAAAAGTTTTTTGAAAAGGGCAAAAACATCACTCTATCCCATTCTCCAAAACGTCGTCGATAAACGCGTTCCAGAGTTTGCCGAATGCTTTGAGGGCTTTGGTTTTTTCGTAGGTGTCAAGCCCGGAGTACATCAGTGAATTGATCGCGAGCTGTTTGAGGTCGGCAAGGGAGAGGTCCCAGCCGATCGTCGCGGCGAAGAAATCGTCCGTGAGCGTTTCGTGTTCCATGTAGGCGGGGTCGTCGGAGCAGAGGCAGAGCGCGACGCCGGTGCGGAGATATTCGGTCGCGGGGTGGTTGCGGATGTCCTTGGTGTAGCCGAGCGTCTGGTTGCTGATGACGCAGCACTCGAGTGCGATCTCGGATTTGGCGTAGCGGCGGTGCAGATCGGGGTAGCGGTAGAGATTCAAGCCGTGGCCGACGCGGGACACGCCCAACAGGTAGGCGTCGATGAGGTTTTCGTTTTCCGCGGAGAGCGATTCGCCGCCGTGGATATACAGTTTCATATTCGGGTAGTGTTTTTTCGCTTTCAAGAGCATCGGCGCAAACGCGTGCAGCGGCAGCCTTACGTCCTCCTCGTTGACGAGGTCGAAGCCGATCACGAAGTCGGCGGGGTGGTCGGGGTCGGAAAAATCTTTGACGTTTTCCTGCGCGTACACGGTGTTCAGGAAGCATTTTTTGGTCATCGCGAGTTTGTCGTCGTCGGCTTTGACACCCGCGCCGATGATCTTGAACGTAAAATAGGGGTAGTCTTTTTTGACGGACAGGTAGGCGTTTTGCAGAACGTTCAGGTATTCCTCGCTTTCCTCGATGCTGTCGGTCAGCATCAGGTGGATCTCGACGTGCTGGATCCCTTTTTTGCAGTAATAGCGGAAGGTGTATTCGTAGTAATCTTTGGCGAATTTCGGGTTGCTCGAAAGCGAGGCGTGGCGCTCGAACAGGTCTTCAAAGAACGCCCAGATGTTTTTGCCGGAGTTTTTGCATCCCTCGACCGTCCAGTTCTCCACGAGGTCCGAAACGGAATACACGCCGCTTCGCATTGCTTCACGGAAACGAATGTAGCCCGCGGGGACTTTTTCTTCGGGCGGGACGACGATGAGGTCGTAGGACTTGCGGTCGGTATTGATGCAGAATTCGTCGTGCGTTTTCAGCAGTTCCGCAAGTTCCTCTGCGGGCAAAAGGGACATATCGTGTACGTGCAGATCCGCGCCTTTGGGCAAACGCGAGCAGAAGCGGTACAGGCGGCTTTCGGTCAGCGTTTTGTCGGTCAGCACGGGGATGTGGTACGGCACCTCGCCGCCGCAGGCGTCGCGGTACTCTTTTTTGAGCGTTTGCAGCAGGGCATCGACCGTTTTCTCTTTGTCGCGCATGACGACGCCCAGCAGGTTGGAGTTTGCTTCCACGAGTTCCGCCCGCAGCGCTTCGTAGTTTTCGGAAGTAATTTGCAGTTCTTCCATTTTCGGACTCCTCTTGTTTCTATTCACGAACAGTATAGCAGAAAAATCGGCGTTCGTCAATCGGAATACGCGATTTTTTGTTGACAAACGAGGCGCGTTATGTTAGAATAGCAGCAAAGAAAAGCGGAATTGCCGATGACCTGCCCGCTTTGGAATCGAAAACGCGGGCGAAAGGAAAACCGAAAAAATGATAGTTGTTTTACCCTGGATCTCGTTCGGGATCGCCGCTGCCGCGTTTGCTTTCGGCGCAAAGCGGTTTTTCAAAAAGAAAAAGCCGATGTATTTTCAGCTTCTCATCTGCGCGGCGGGCTGCTTTGCGCTGCGGGAACTTTCGGACGTCGTAACGGAACTTTGCGGCGGCTCGGAACGTTCCGTGACGGTCGGGCTGCTCGGATTGTTCGGGTGCCTGTTCTTCCTGCTCTCCGCAAATTACGGACAGCTGGACGGGATCGTGGACGATCACGCGGAGGGCTCCGGACGTGCGCGCGTGATCGCGTTTGCCGCGCCGGTTTTGTTCGGCGCGTGTTTGTTGGCGCTGTTGATCAAGGCGGACCTCGGCGCGTTTTCGGCGATCGTGTACGCGATCGTTCTGGCGCCGCTGATCCCCGCTTCCTATTTTAACCTCAAGCATCTTCTTCTGCCGGTGGATCCGTTCGGGTTTTTGCGCGCGACGCGCGAGTGCAATTTCGCTTCGCTGGCGTTCTGCCTGCTTTGCGTGGCGCAGCTTGCCGCGAACGCGTTCCTGCCCGCGTGGTGCGGGGCGGTCGTAACGCTGCTTTCGGCGGCAGACCTGTTTTTGCTGGTGCTTGCTTCGGAAAGGGGGATACGGAAATGGGGAATCTGAATCTGATCCTCTGTATCAGTATCGTAACGCCGCTTGCGATGATGCTGTGCGTTTATAAGGGACGGTCGCGCACGTCGCTGCTGTTTCTGCTCATCGGCGTGCTGGTCTGCCTGTTCTGCGGAGAACTGAACGGGCTGCTCGCCGAGCACGCGAATTGCACGATGCTGTGGTTCAAATGCAACGTAACGCCGCTGACCGAGGAATTCTGCAAAGCGATCCCGATTCTCGTGTACGCGTTCCTGTTCCGCCCGAAAAAGCAGGTGTTGTTGGAAAGTTCGATCGCGGTGGGCGTGGGATTCGCGGTGCTGGAAAACGCGTTTATCCTCGCCGGAAGCGTGGACATGGTTTCGATCCCGCTGGCGCTGGTGCGCGGATTCGGCGCGGGCATGATGCACGGTGTCTGCACGCTGGCGGTCGGGTACGGCATGACGTTCATCCATTCCAAGCGAAAGTTGTTCTACACCGGAACGACGGCGCTGTTGGCGGTCGCTGCCGTGTATCATTCGATTTACAACACGCTCGTGCAGTCCGATCTGCAATGGATCGGCTTCTGCCTGCCGCTCGCGACGTTCGTGCCGCTGATCGTGGTTTTGAAAAAGAAGCAAACGCTTTGATAAGAAAAAGAAAAATGCGCCCGACGCCGTGTGTTCTTAAGGACAGTTGAGAGAAACCAAATTAAACACACGAGCAATGCGAGGCAAAAGAGATACCGAGATTATATCTCGTATGTTGTATAGTTCGTCGACAGACTGAAGAGTGCCGTGCAAGAAATTGCACGGCACTCTTGATATCAAAACCTATTATGTCATATTATTGCAAAAGAACGAGGAATTGCGCTCTAAAATATCACCCGGTTGACAATCTAATACTTCACAAATTTTGTCCAGAGTTTCAAAACGCAAACCTTTTACTTTCCCATTCTTCAACAACGATATGTTGGTCATGCTTATGCCCACCTTTTCGGATAGTTCAGTAACACTCATTTTTTTCTTGGCCAGCATGACATCAATGTTAACAATAATCATAAGATGCTGTCATTCTCCTCCTTAAGCGATGCGGCTTTTTCTAAATATCGATATGTAAAACAACTTGCCAGTGCAAAAATAATACCAAGCGCACCAATTACGTAATAAATCAGAGCAAATGGGTTCCACTTCAAAAACATAAACACAATATTGCCAATAATGAACAACACAGAATCTATAAATAGCATTACGGATATTATCTTGAAAATTTTCGCATTTTTCTTTGAAAAGAACTCATCGCCTTTAGCATAAATAGTTGCACGAAAACCAAGCACCAAAGCCACAAAACAAGGAACAGATGCAATCCATGCAAATATTAATTGCGACCAAAATGCAATTGTTTGGATTTGGTCAACAAGAACCGAACTGCTTGATTCGCCTGAAACAAATCTAAGCGTGCTAAAAGAAATACTTAACGGGTACCAAAATAAGCAAATACATATTCCGACAAAAAAGAGAAATGCGATGGAAATTTGACTTAATGTTATTAAGGTTTTGTTTTTCATTTGCAACCTCCAATAATGAAATTTTTGTTTTCACTCATAGTATATCACAAAAAACTTCATTGTCAATGTTTTGAGTAAAATATTTTACGAGAAACATAAAACATTTTATCTGGAGTGAGCGATTAGGTGTGCTTTAGGGTTAATGGCAAACCGAAATGTCGCATTTGTAAAACAAAGTGCAACATTTGTAAGTGAAACGCAAGTTTGTAATTTGAAATGCACGGTTTGTATTCCCGATGAAAAGGAGCTGATTGAAGCAATGAATGAAATGAGCAAAACCCCTGCAAATGTGGCTTGAAACAAGGAAAAACGGTGTAACCCTTTCGGATTACACCGTTCCCCTCCTGCAACTGTCCTTTAGAACAGCCCGCAGAAACGCCGCATTTTTTGTATGCTATGGAAGTTCTTTAGTTGCTTTTCGGCTCCGTTACGTGAATCAGAACGTGGATCGTTTTGCGGTTGCCGAGTTCGTCAAACGCCTCGTATTCCGCCGTGATATCGCCCACGTAGTCGGGTGCGAGGAAGCGGATCGTGCCGTTGAAGTCCAATCGCATGATGCCGAACGCGGGAGAGAGCAGCGTGCGGAGTTTGCAGCCGTTCAGTGCGCCGATGTTCAGCGTGGTAACCTCTCCGGCTTCGACGGATGCTTCGGCGTCCGTAAAGTGCGAGACGTCTTTTGCGACGGGCAGGTTGTAAGAATCGTCGAGCTTGCCGGTCGCAAACAGGTAGGTGTCGTGATAGACGGACGGAGAATCGCCGCCTTTTTCGCGGGATTTGACCAGCGCACCGGGGATCGCGCCCTGATAGAGCGCGTTGGCGGCATTTATGTAGCCGAAATCGTAGCCGGCACGGAGGTATTCGTGGTAGCGATTGATCGATCCGGAGCCGGTGTAGTCTTCGATCTCCAGTTCAATGCCCATGCCCAGAATTTTTGCCATGTCCGCGGTGGTTTTCAGACGGTACGCATCGACCGGGCTGAACATATAGTTCGGCTGGAGCATCGCAAAGTCGAAATCGACGTCTTTCCACGCCCACTGTCCGTACGCGCCGTAGTAAGGACACCAGATCGAACGCAGACCGATCGAGTGCAGGTACGCGTTGTGCTTTTTGATCGTTTCGCACTGCAGAGCGTAGTCGGATTTGTAGATGCTTTCGTTGTTCCAATAGAAGCCGGCAAGTTCGATGTTTTGGTAGCCCGCCTCTTTGAACGCCGCTACGTGCAGATCGACCTGCCATTTCAGGAATTTGAGGCAGTCGTTTACGTCTTTGAAGTCCTCGCTCTTTCCGTCGCCGTCGATGTCGGAGCAATAGAAAGTGGAGTTCGGGCAGACGAGGTTGATCCAGACCGTGATCTTTTTGCCGTCCCCGAATTTTTCGAGCAGGGTGCCGGAAATCTGGTTGATCGCGTCGAGGTTGGTGTCTTTGGTATTGAATTCCTTGACGAAATCTTCGACGGCGGGTTTGCAGTCTTCCGGGGTACGAAGTTTTGCCATACCGCCGATGACCACGGAATCGAAGAAGCGGTCTTTGATCTCGCCATTGTCATCGAGATAAGCAAAGTAAGCGAGCGAGTTGTCGTAGGTAAAGCCGTATCCGTCCTTGACGTAGCCGCTGCACGACCAGAGAAGATTATGGACGCCGATCTTTTCGGGATCGGGGTAGGAGCCGCCGATCAGTCCTTCGGGGGTGGAAGCCGGGACGGCAGAGGAAGCATCTTTGGTACCCCAGACTTCCAATTCGGTGCAGTCGACCTCGACGGTCGATTCGTAGTTATACTGTGTTATGAAGCTGAAACGGACGTAGCGGGCAAGGTACGATTTCCCGAACTTGCAATCGAGCGCGTAGAGCTCGCTGCCGTCTTTCATGTATTCGTTCGTTTTTCCGTCATCGACGGTGATCCATTCCTTACCGTCGGTGCTGAGCGACACGTTGATGAATTCCGGGACGCGAATGCCGGCGGAGGTGTATTGCAGGAATTCCCCTTTTGCTCCGGAAACCGCCATTTCGTTGCCGAGGTCCACGATGACGTGGCGTCCGGCGCCGCGGAAGAAGGTTACCATGGCGGGATCTCTGTAATGCGCGTTCTGCGCCTTTTGACCGTCGATCAGTTTGGCAAGGTCTTCCTTTGGCGCGTTCAGATCGGCGTACTGCTTGGTCAGCGGATCGAAGGACTGTGCGGTGATCGAAGCGCCGGGAAGCAGGGCGAGGTTCTGCGTTTTTTTGTAATCGCTGTCGCCCGACGAAACGGGGGTCGTAACTTCGGTGTTCAGCTTGTAGCCGTAGAAGTCGGGGTCTTTTTCGAACGCGACGAGTTCGCCGTTCGCAACGTCGATATCGCCGTCTTCGCAGTATTCATACGCTACGATCTCGTCAATGTCCGCCTGGCCGGAATGCCCGATTCCGATGCGGATATACCGCGCGCTGATCACGCCGGGGAACGCGAACGCGAAGACGTATTTGCAGGATTCTCCCGCGTCGGAAGGCGCGAGCTGGGACGCAATTTCCAGATAGTTCTCGCCGTCGTCCGAAACGTAGATGCGGACGCGGGAGGGCAAGCGGATGCTGTAACTCGTTTTTTGCAGGCAGTCCACGCAGATGTCCGCGAGTTTGTGTTCGCCCTCTCCGAGATCGAACGTAACCAGCGTCGTGGAGGAGCCCTCAAAATGCACGAACGCGGTCCTGTCGTAAGCGACGTGCGTTTCGCCGTTGGTCAGCAGGTATTCGCTGTCGGAGGGCGCCAGACTGTAAGTGTATTTCAGTCCGCGGAACAGGTTTTTCGCTTTTAAGGAGCGATCGGGAGCTTCGCCGAAACAAGCGCGGATCTTGGCGATCTTTTCGTCTTCCACAAACGGCTCCACAGAGGATTCCTCCTCGGATGATTCGGCGGAAGAAGTGTCGGCGGGTTGTTCCGGTTTGCCGCAGGACGCGACGCTGCAAAGCAGTGCGACGAGCAGCAGGAGGGAAAGTAATTTTTTCATAAGAGAAAAGTCCTTTCTGTTTGTCTTTTTCTATTTTACCATAAAAGAAACGGTTTTGCAAGGGAATGTGCAAAAAAAATACTTGCAAAAGTGGGGAAAAAGGTGTATGATAAAGGAAGAAAACAAAAAAAGGGGAAAAAACAATGGCTACATTCTATGAATTGGAAAAAATCGGGGAAGAAACGTTATAGGAGACCGTGAGACGACTGAGGGAAGAACTGAACGACGCTTATCCGAATTTCGTCTGCGAGAAACGGATCCCGTTTGCAGACGGGGAGGTGTGGATGCTTTGCTTCGAGAAGTATTATTTCCGGGTAAACAGCAACAACGCACTGACGGTCTTACTGACGAAGAAGCCGGGGAAGCAGCAGGTTTTTCTGGTCGCCGACGGCGGCGAAGACCGGGAGGCAGGGTGGTTTGGGAATGCTTTCTCACATTTGGAACCCGTGGCACGGGTGCAAAAAGTACAGCGAGGGCTGCGCGCATTGCTATATGTATTACCTCGACGCGCAGCGCGACCGCGACGGCAGCGTGATCTACAAGGTGAAAAGCAATTTTGATCTGCCGCTCAAAAAGACGAAAGACGGCGCTTACCGCATTCCGTCGGGCGCGACCGTTCACGTTTGCCTGACCAGCGATTTCTTTTTGGAAGAAGCGGACGAATGGCGGGAAGAAGCGTGGCTGATCATCAAAAACCGATCGGATCTGCGGTTTTGGCTGCAGACCAAGCGGGCGGAGCGCGTTCTGCAATGTCTGCCGCGCGATTGGGGCGAGGCGTACCGGCACGTCAGCATTTGCTTTACGGCGGAAAATCAGAAACGCGCCGACGAGCGATTGCCGATCTTAGCGGAACTTCCGTTTGCGGAAAAGCACGTGATGTGTGCGCCGATGCTTTCGGAGATCACGCTTGAAAAGTGGCTGCGCACCGGGCAGATCGGAAAGGTACTTGCGGACGGAGAAAATTACGACGGCGACCGCGTGCTGCGTTACGAATGGGTCAAGAAACTGTATGACGAGTGCGTTGCGTGCGGGGTGGAGTTTGATTTCGTCGGGACGGGGAATTATTTTTACAAGGACGGCAAGACGTACCGCGTTCCGAAAGCGTATCAGCACGTCATGGCGCTGCGCTCGGGGTTACAGTTCCCGCCGCGGAACGCGGACGTTCCGGTACGGAAGAAGTGCGCGGGGTGTCCCCGCAACGCGTCGTGCGGCGGCTGCAAACAATGCGGGAAGTGCCGCTGAAAAGCAAAAAGAAAGGAAAAGACGAGCGTATGGAAAACGGAAAGTTCCGCGTCCTTGCCGCCGTGCCGGGCAATCCGAATTGGGAGAAGCTGGTTTCGCGGAAAGAGACGCTGTATCATCGCGGAGAGGATATCCGCACCGAATTCGGACGGGATTACACCCGCATTCTGCATTCGATGGCGTATCGGCGGCTGAAACATAAGACGCAGGTGTTCTTTAACATCGACAACGACCACATCTGCACGCGGATGGAACACGTCAGCCACGTGGAGTCCGTCAGCTCGACGATCGCAAAGGAACTCGGTCTGAACGACGAACTGACGAAAGCGATCTCGATCGGGCACGACCTCGGACACGCGCCGTTCGGGCATCAGGGCGAGGTCGTGATCCGCGGGCTGACACGGAAATATCTCGGCAAAGATTTCTGGCACGAGCAGAACGGTCTGCGGTTCGTCGATTCGCTGGAATTGCTCGAAGACACCTACAAGGTCAACCAAAACCTCAACTTGACGTACGCGGTGCGGGACGGGATCCTTTCGCATTGCGGGGAAGTGGATCAGAACGGGATCTTTCCGCGCGATATTTCGATCGGGCTGGAGGAATTTACTTCGCCCGGGCAGTACCAGGCGGTTACCTGGGAGGGCTGCGTCGTCAAAATGGCGGACAAAATCGCTTACGTCGGGCGGGACATCGAGGACGCGCTCGCGCTCGGCATTCTGAACGAAAAAGACCGGGAAGAACTGCTGCGGATGGCGCGGTATTACGATCAGAACGCGATGAACACCACCGTGATCATGCACAACATGATCATGGACATCTGCAAGAACAGCGATCCCGAAAACGGGATCCGGCTCAGCGCCGCGTTCGCGGAGCAGCTTGACGTGATCAAAAAGTTCAATTACGAACACATTTACAAAAACAAGCGGCTCACGCCGTACGTACATTATTCCGAACTTGTGCTGAAAGAACTGTTCGCGGCGCTGTACCGGGCGTACGGCGGGGAAAAGACGTGGAAAAAGTTAGACGAACGGAGTGAGTTTGCGCCCTCGTTGTTCTCCACCTTTTCGGAATGGCTCGCGCGGTATTGCGACGAGGCGTTCGTTCCGGAAAAACTCCGAGAAAAGATCGGAAAGTGTAAAAACGAGAAGGTGTTCGGGCGGTTGGAGACCAGAGCGGTGTACGCGCAGGCGGTCATTGATTTCCTTTCCGGGATGACCGACCGGTTTGCCATTTCGCTGTTCGGGGAACTGCTGCAATTCGGATTTCATGGATAAAACGATGGACTTTTCCTGTAATTTTTTCAAAAGCACTTGCTTTTTCCTGTTTAATGTGATATAATATGATCGCAAACGGAGGAAGACTGTTTCCTTTCCGAAGCGAATATTTTCAAACAAAACACAAATAAGGGTATTGATGATTGATTTGTCAACACCCTTATTTTATTTTTTTACGGGTGTTTCCACCGAAATTACAATGCATTCCGGCATTGTGATGATAAAAAACCACAAAACGAAAGGATGGAAACAAACATGGAAAAAACGTACTACATCACGTTTCTCGCGGAGCGGATCGATCTTTCCGATCCGACAAAGGAACCGGAGCGACGCGAACTCAGACGCTTTGAAATCAGCGGAGAGGAAAGCGAGGTCATTCCGAAAGAGAAAGAGCGCTTTTACAAAGCGGGGGAAAAATCGACCCGGATGGAAGTTGAGGACGGCTGGGTAGAGGAAGACGAGGAATTCGACGTTCTCTTCATGGAGATCGTCTATTCCGATCCGGAGTACACGAACGAAGTTACGCGGTTTTGGTATAGCCAGAACGAGATCGTTCGGAACATCGTCGCGGATCTGAACGGCGTCAATCAACTGGTCGGCAACGATCGCTGCAACACCATCACCGCGCAGCGCATCGGCGAATGCGTTTACAAAAGCCCCGGGATGAAAGTGGTATACCAAAGCAAAAAGGTTTACATAAGCGAAGGGACGGACGCCGATTGGATCCGGGAGCGTTTGTACCGGAAGCGCACGGGGCACTTTTTCATCGAGACCGCGTATCAGAAAAACAGCCATATGGTCTGGGAAAACTTCACTTACCGCTGGATCGGCGTGATCGAGGCGAGAAAATGGGTGCGGGATCACGATCCCGAGGCCTACGAAGCCCTGTTCGGCGAGATTGAAGAAAACAGCGAAACGGTTGCGATTTCGGCGAACATTCGAGGGGACACGCAGAAAAAGCTCGATCGGATGAAAGCGCTGCTCGGCTTGACGACGGGCGAAATGATCGATCAGCTCGTGGCTGATTATGAGCGGGACGCACAATAAAATCATAACCACCGGCTTAGCCGGTGGTTATGATTTTTGTTTAATGGTTTATTCCCACTCGATGGTTCCGCAGGGTTTCGGAGTGAAGTCGTAGAGGACGCGGTTGACGCCTTTGACTTCGGCGAGGATGCGGGCAACGATCCGGTTCATGAGCGTGAA
>JAGHTH010000171.1 GCA_018065365.1 Candidatus Coliplasma caballi | reverse complement strand
GTCTTGCCGACAACGGCATCAAGCGGGTGTTCTACGGGCATATGCACAACGCCGATCCGTCCCGGCTCGTCCGGCAGATTGCCGGCGCTTCCGCGGAATTGATTGCGGCGGACGCGATCGGGTTCAAGCCGATTCTGATCAAACCATTTTGAAAAAAGAAGCATATCCTGTTTGCAGAGAATACACTTTGCAAAGGGGATATGCTTTTTTGAAGCCGCATTTTGAAACGCTGGCGGTACACGGCGCCGAAACCGCGTCCTACGAGGGCGCGATCAGTTTTCCGATCTTTCAGACCTCGACCTATTGCGAGAGCGAACGCGGGTATTCCTACTCCCGCAGTTCCAACCCGACGCGGAACGAGTTGGAACAGACTATCGCGCTGCTGGAGGGCGGGAAGTTCGGGTTTTCCTTTTCGTCGGGACTTGCCGCCGTTTCGACGGTGTTCTCGCTTCTGCGGGCAGGCGACACGGCGGTGGTATCGGAAGATCTGTACGGCGGGACGGATCGCGGGATCCGGCAGATCTGGAAAGGTCTCGGCATCCGGTTTTCGTTTGCGGACACCCGCGACCTCGAAAAAACCGAGCGCGCGTTTGACGACCGCACCAAACTGCTGTTCCTGGAAACGCCGACCAATCCGATGATGCGGGTTTCCGACATACGAAAAATGGCGGATCTGGCGCACGCGCACGGAGCCATTCTCTGCGTGGACAATACGTTCCTGACGCCCGCTCTGCAAAAACCGCTGTCAATGGGCGCAGACGTCGTCGTGCATTCCGGAACGAAACTGCTTGCCGGGCATCACGACACGCTCTGCGGGCATCTCGTAACGAATTCCGAGCAGATCGCGGAACGCTTCGGGCTGTTGCAGCGCACGCTCGGGAACGCGCTCGCGCCGTTTGACAGTTGGCTGACGCTCCGCGGGATCCAAACGCTGCCGCTTCGCGTGGAAACGCATTGCGAGAACGCGCTGCGCGCCGCGGAGTCTCTCGAAAAACATCCGCGCGTAAAAGCGGTGCATTATCCCTTTCTGCCCTCGCATCCGCAGTACGAGCTGATGAAAAAGCAAGCTTCGGGCGGCGGCTGCGTGCTTTCGTTTGAACTTGCCGACGATGACGTGTGGCCGGTATTGCGAGGCGGGAAGTTCATTCGCTTCGCCGAGAGTTTGGGCGGCACGACCTCATTGATCACCTACCCGACGACGCAGACGCACGCGTCCGTCCCGGAAAAAGTTCGGCTTTCTCTTGGGATCACGCCGCGCTTGCTCCGGCTTTCCGTCGGCTTGGAGCATTCCGACGATCTGTTGGAAGATCTGGAAAAAATGCTCGCAAAGCATTCTTGAAATTTTCACAAAAAGAAAAGCGGCTGCCCGGTCAGAGATCAGGCAGCCGTTTGTGATGAGATTCCTCAAATCAAGGAGAACAGATACTCCGTTACGTTTTTTAAGAATTCGGTCTTGGCTCTGCGGACGGAAAGCGGCGCGTGTCGTTCGCCGGGGATCTCGTAGTTGAAAAGATCGCCGTAACCGATTTCGGAAAGACCTTTCATGACGGACGCGAAATCGACGGTTCCTTTTCCGAACGGCATCATGTGCTGATCGCTCTTTCCCTCGTTGTCGGCAATGTGGATCGCGTGCAATTTGTCGCCGGCGGTCAGAATGAACTGCTCCTGTGTGCCGGGATGCTTGATGTTGAGATGCCCGGTATCCAGACAGATACCGAACGCGGACGAGCCGACGCGGGAAATCAGATCGAGCAGAGTTTCGGCGTCGTTAAAATTGTGGATCAGATTTTCCAAACAGATGCGGACGCCGTATTGCTCGGCGATCGGGGCGAGCTTTTTGAGCACGGCGGCGTTGGAAGCGAGAATGGTCTCCTGCTCGGTCCCCTCCGGGAACGAATGCCCGTCGCAGTGCAAAACGGCGTTGCGGATGCCGATGCCGGAGAACAATTTGATCCAATTTGTGAGGATGCCGACGGCGTCCTGCGTTTTGTCGCAAAGTCGGACGAACAGCCACAGATGCCCCTGCGGGAAACGAACGCCGTGCTTTGCCGCGAACGTTCCGAACGCCTTGCCGATCTCCTCCGGGTCGCCCTCGCGCTGCAACAGCGCCGAAGCGTGTTCGTCGGAAAGTTCGCAGACCGTCATACCGCGCTTTTCCAATTCCAAAACCATATCTTCGGGGGAAAGGTCGATGTCAAAACTCGACCAGATGCTGAATGCGGGTGCTTTCATGGGTACAGACCTTCTTTCTTCGGTATTGCAGTTCCACGCCGTCGCTGAAACCGGCGTAGAACACGGTTTTTCCGGATTGGCGGATGCGCTCGGCAAGGGCTTTCATTTCGTCCGGCGTCATTTCCGTAAGCAGCACGCGCCATACGCCGTTTTCGGAAAGGACGTTTCCGACTTTTTCGGAAGAATCGGTGCGGACGTAATAGCGATGCTTGGCACCGGACAGATCGTTTCTCAAAGCGTTGTCTGTCGCGGGGCGAAGCGCGGGCGCGCCGCTTTCGATCTGCAGCAGGTCGCGGATCACGGCACCTGCGGTCGGGAAGCCGCCGGCACCCTCGCCGTAAAAGCCCTTGATGCCGCAGAGCGCGCTCCGGTAGGTCAGATAATTGTAATTGAGCGGAATGTTGGCAAACAGGTCGCTCGTGGGCAGAACGGTCGGCTCCACGTAGGCGCAGACGCTTTGCTCGGTACGGAAGGCGCGCGCGATCAGTTTGAGCCGGTACCCTTTTTCGGAGAAGAACGCGATGTCTTCGCTTTGCAGGGATCGGATGCCCTCGACGGGCACTTCCGTTTCGTCCAGAAC
>JAGHTH010000059.1 GCA_018065365.1 Candidatus Coliplasma caballi | reverse complement strand
TTGCCGTACCGGGAATTTGCCTTTTTCGGTTTCTCCCCGAACTTTTTGTCCGGCTTTCCGCTTGGCTTTCCGTTCGGTTTTCCGCCCGGTTTCCCCTGTTTTCCCGCAAGGTCGCGCGGTTTGACGAGGCAATCCGCCGAGAAGCCGATCAGTTCTTTCCTGCCCGCAAGGACAAGCGCCTTTCGCACCAGCGGCGCGTTTTCGGGCTTGTACCATTGCAAAAGCGCGCGCTGCAATTTCTTTTCCTCGTAATCGCGCGGAACGAACACTTCCTTGTTCGTGAACGGATCAATGCCCGTAAAGAACATACAGGTCGAAGCCGTTCCCGGCGTGGGGTAGAAATCCTGCACTTGCTCGGGATTGATGCGGTTGCGTTTGAGGTAAAGCGCCAACTCGACCGCGTCGTTCAAAGTCGAGCCGGGGTGCGAGGACATCAGATACGGAACAAGGTACTGCTCCTTGCCGAGTTCTTTCGTGATGCGGTAGAATTTTTCCTGAAAGCGATCGTACGTCGCGACGTCGGGTTTCCCCATCATCGCCAGAACGCCGTCGCAGCAATGTTCGGGCGCGACCTTAAGCTGCCCGCTGACGTGGTCGGCGACGATCTTGCGGAAAAACGCGTCGTCCTTGTCCGCCAACATATAATCGTAGCGCAGTCCCGACCGCACGAACACCTTTTTGACGCCCGGAACCGCCTCGATCGCCTTTAACAGTTCGAGGTATTCGGAATGATCGACTTTCATATTCCTGCAGACGCCGGGCGTGAGGCAATTCTTATTCGGACAGACGCCGTATTTCTGCGCTTTTTCGCAATAATTTCCGCGGAAATTCGCCGACGGCCCGCCGACGTCGTGAATATAGCCCTTAAAATTCGGCTGTTTTACGATCAGTTCGGCTTCTCTCACGCAGGATTCGATGCTTCTCGACGTAACGGTGCGTCCCTGGTGGAACGCGATCGAGCAGAAATTGCAGTTTCCGAAGCAACCTCTGTTGTGCGTGATCGAGAACTGCACCTCCAGGATCGCCGGAACGCCGCCCTCTTTCTCGTAGGACGGGTGGTACGTCCGCATATACGGCAGCGCATAGACCGCGTCGAGTTCTTCGCGCGTCAGCGGCGGCATCGGCGGGTTTTGCACCAGCAGTTTGTCGTCGTAGCCCTCGGTCAGTGCCTTTCCGTAGATCGCATCCTGATTTTCATGTTGCAGCAGGTACGCCCGCGCGTACGCTTTTTTGTTCGTTTTGAGTTCATCGTATTCGCCGGTAAACACCGCGTCGAAATGCGGAACGAAATCGCGACTTTCCAGAAAAACCGTTCCTCTGACGTCGCGGATCTTCCGCACCGGAACGCCTTTATCGAGCAGAAACGCCACGCGGCGCAGGATATTTTCCCCCATGCCGTAGGTCAGCAGATCGGCGCGGCTGTCCACCAGAACGCTTCTGCGAACGGTGTCCGTCCAATAATCGTAATGCGCAAATCTGCGCGTCGATGCCTCGATGCCGCCGATCACGATCGGAACGTCGCCGTACGCCTCGCGAATGCGGTTGCAGTAGACGATCACGGCGCGGTCGGGGCGTTTTCCCGCCTTGCCGCCCGGCGAATAGTAATCGTCGTTCCGGCGTTTTTTGGCGACGGTATAATGCGCGACCATCGAATCGATGTTCCCGCTGTTGACCAGAAACGCGAGCCGCGGCTTCCCGAAATGCTTGAACGCTTCACAGGACTTATAATCGGGCTGCGCGATGATCGCGACGGAATACCCCTCCGCTTCCAGCACGCGCGAAACGATCGCGGTGCCGAACGAGGGATGATCCACATAGGCGTCGCCCGTAACGATCACGAAATCGGGACGTCCTTCCGTCCGTTCGGGTGCCAAAGGTAAAAACGGCAAAATACTCACGCTTTCTTCATTTGATGATCTTTGTTTCAGTATAGCATATTTTTGATTGCTTGTAAAGCCAAAAATCGCCGTTTTGAAAAAACTTTTCCACCCGCGTTTTACTTTTTTCCATTTATATTTTGCGCGCGAACGCAAACAATAAACCCGAAGCGAAAAAATGCATCAAAACGGTTTTCTGATACGGAAAGGAATCAACTATGGCAGGAAAGAAACGATTTTTCAAATATACTCTGTCCCTGCTCTGCGCGTGCTTCCTGTTGCTCTCCTGCGTTCCGCTCGCGGCGATCGCCGAAACGGACGTTCCCGACACGCTGATCCCCGGCGGAATGGCGTTCGGTGTCCGCTTCTACGCCAAAGGCGCGATCGTCATCGGCATCGCGGACGTGGAAACGGCAGGCGGTGTTCGTTCTCCCGCAAGGGACGCGGGCTTGCAGACGGGCGACATTATCACGCAGGCGGGCGGCGCGGAGATCAAGGACGCGGAAGAACTTCTGCGCATCGTCAAGGGCTGCGGCGGGCAGAAACTCCGGCTTTGCTACCTGCGCGACGGCGCGGAACACACGGCGGACGTGATGCCCGTGCGCGACCGCACGGCAGGCGAATACCGCCTCGGCGTCTGGGTACGCGACAGCACGGCGGGCATCGGAACGATCACGTTCATCAACGCGAAAACCGGACGGTTCGGCGGTCTCGGCCACGGGATCACCGATTCCGCGACGGGACAACTCATGCCGTTTCTGAAAGGAACGGTCTCGGACGTTCGGGTTACGGGCGTCCGCAAAGGCAAAAAGAATCTTCCCGGCGAACTCAAAGGCGAATTCGGGACGACGGAGATCGGTCTGCTGGAAAGCAACACCGAGGGCGGCGTATTCGGAACGTTCCGCACGCTGCCGTCTTCGCTCGCCGATCCGATCCCGCTCGGAGAGATCAAAGCGGGAAAAGCGACCGTGCGTTCTTCCGTGGACGGCTCGGTGCGCGACTACGAAATCGAGATCGAAGAACTCTACGTCGATTCGGGGAGGACCAAGAATTTCTCATCCACGTAACCGATCCCGCCCTGCTCTCTCTGACCGGCGGGATCGTTCAGGGAATGTCCGGTTCTCCGATCTTGCAGGACGGAAAACTGGTCGGCGCGGTTACGCACGTCCTGCTTGACGACTCGACGAGAGGATTCGGAATCCGCATTCGGAATATGCTGAGTTATTTCTGATTGTGCGGAAAAAACGTGCTTCGGTCGTAAAAAAACGGATTTTGACGAAAAAAGCGGGAATACGGCACTTCCGGGGATCTTGTTTCCCCGTGCGAGTGTCCTTCCCCGTTTTTTCTCCGCTTTCAAAAAGCCGGTTTTGTTTTTCCTTTTTTCATTGTTTTTCGACAATTTCTACGTAGAACGTCGATATTTGCCGTCGGTTTCGGTCGTTCTTTGCGTTTTTTGCGCAAAAGTCATACGGAAATGCTCGAATCGCGGCGAACTGTTGCACCTTTTTCAAAGGAAGTTTCGCCTTGCTTCTATTGTTTTCGACAGCCGGAAAAAGTAAAATAAAAGCGAGAATGAAAGTTCAACAAAAAGGAGTCTCAAACATGGAAAAAGCAAGAGTTCTGATCGCGGAGTCCAACGACGAACTTCGCGCGCAATGCACCCAAAACCTTCGCCGTCAGGGGATCAACGTGATCGGCGAAGCGGCAGACGGGCAGGATGCCCTGCTCAAAATCACGCGGCTGAAGCCGAGCGTCGTCATTTCGGACTTATACCTCGGAAAAATCGACGGCGTCGGGCTTCTTCGAGAGAGCAAGAAACAGCTTGGCGACGCGTACCCCTCGTTCATCATGATCTCCACCTTCAACAACCCCGGACTGTACGAGGAATGCGTGGAATCGGGCGCGGCGTGCTGTATGCTCGTGCCGCTGGACTACGGGACGCTCGGCGACCGCATCCGCCGCATCGCCGAAAAAGGCAAGCCGAAGATCAGCCCGTCGATGCCCGAGCGCGACGCGGGCGATCTGGAAGCGCAGGTTACCAAAATCATCCATCAGATCGGCGTTCCCGCCCACATCAAAGGGTATCAGTATCTGCGCACCGCCATTCTGATGGTCGCGAGAGATACCGACATCATCAATTCGGTTACGAAGATCCTCTATCCCGCCGTCGCCAAGGAATACGACACCACCTCTTCCCGCGTCGAGCGCGCCATCCGCCACGCGATCGAAGTCGCGTGGGACCGCGGCGATCTGGACGTTCTCAACTCGTTCTTCGGCTATACCGTGCAGAATTCCCGCGGAAAGCCCACCAACTCGGAATTCATCGCGATGATCGCGGACAACCTGCGACTCAAAAACCGTGTCCTCGCGGGCAGCGTGTGAGGAGTTAGGAGTTAGGAGTTAGGAGTTTACATAATGTTTGCGATTTGACGGAATGGATGCGAGTATTTTTTGCGTATTGTCCGTGAAAAAAACGGAGAGGAACCGACGTTGGTTTCTCTCCGTTTTATATAGCATTATGTCAACTTATTTTTCTTCGTTTGCCGCCAGCATCGCAGCGCGTTCGGCGGTGGCAAGCGCCTCGATCATTTCGTCGAGGTTCCCATTCAGAAACCCCGGAACATCGAACAGCGCCAGCTCGATACGATGATCGGTTACGCGCCCCTGCGGGTAATTGTAGGCGCGGATGCGTTCGCTCCGGTCGCCCGTGCCGATCTGACTTCTTCGGTGGTCGGAAGTTTCGGCTTCCGCCTTTTCGCGTTCCATCGCCGCAAGCCGCGCTTTCATGATCTCCCGCGCTTTTGCTTTATTCTGCAGCTGGCTGCGCTCGTTCTGACAATCGACCACCAGCCCGGTCGGTTTGTGGATCACGCGGATCGCGGATTCGGTCTTGTTGACGTGCTGACCGCCCGCGCCGGAACTTTTGTGCGTCGTGATCTCCAATTCGTCCATGTTCAGTTCAAACGAGGAATCTTCCGATTCGGGCAGCACCGCCACGGTCGCCGTCGAGGTCTGAATGCGTCCCTGCGACTCGGTTTCCGGCACGCGCTGCACGCGATGCACGCCGCTTTCGTATTTGAGCCGCGCGTACGCGCCCTCTCCTTTGATGAGGAACGAAACCTCTTTCATGCCGCCCAACTCGGTATCGTTGCAGGAAGCGAGTTCAAACGCAAACCGATGCGTGTCGGCGTACATATGGTACATCCGGTACAGCACGAACGCGAACAGCGCCGCTTCCTCGCCGCCGGCGCCCGCGCGGATCTCCACGATCACGTTTTTGTCGTCGTCGGGATCTTTCGGCAGCAGTGCCTCGCGGAGCGAATCCTGCAAACGCTCGATCTGCTCCCGCGCTTCGTCCGCCTGCTCCGAGGCAAGTTCCTTGAGTTCCGGGTCGTCTTCCGAAAGCAGCGCTTCCGCTTCTTCCAGATCGCCCTGCGCTTTTTTGTACGCGCGGAACATTTCGACGACGGGCGTCAGTTCCTTGTATTCTTTCATCAACGCCTTGTAGCGTTCCAGATCGGACACCACGGCGGAATCGGAAAGCGACGCTTCGAGAGCGTCGTATTTTTTTTCGATCTCCGATAATTTTTCGAGCATAACGGTACTCCATCGGTCATAAAATGAAACAAAACGGTTTTACGAATGGGAAGGAAAGGAATTGGCATCCAAATGAAACAGAACGAGTATCTCTGCGAAGGAAAATACATCCGCACCGAACAAAACCGTCGGCTTACCGGCTCCGAGGAAGGTCTCCGCGAAGCGATGGAAAGCGGCGCGATCATCGAGGGGCGCAGTTTCCTCTGCGACGAATCCCACGACCTGCACGTTTCGCTCGGCGCGTTCAAAGGGATCCTGCCGCGCGAAGAATGCGCCTATACGGAAAACGGCGAGATCAAAGACATCGCCGTGATCTCCCGCGTGGGAAAACCCGTCTGCTGCTGCGTTACGGCGATCGAGCACGACGCGTTCGGCAATCCCGTTCCGATCCTGTCCCGAAAAGAAGCGCAGCGCGAGTGCCTGTTCGGTTTCGTGCGCCGGCTTTGTCCCGGCGACGTCATCGACGCCAAAATCACCCATTTGGATCCTTTCGGCGCGTTCTGCGACATCGGGTGCGGGCTGGTTTCCCTGCTTCCGATCGACTGTATGTCGGTCTCCCGCATCAACCACCCGCGTGAGCGTTTCACGGTCGGGCAGCACATCCGCGCGGTCGTTCGGCACGCCGCGGACGAGCAGGGACGGCTGACGCTTTCCCACCGGGAACTGCTCGGAACGTGGGAAGAAAACGCCCGCCTGTTCGTCCCGGGGCAGACCGCCGCCGGTATCGTGCGCAGCGTGGAGCCGTACGGCATTTTCGTCGAACTTGCTCCCAACCTTGCCGGACTTGCCGAATGCAAACCCGACGTTCATCCCGGGCAAAACGCCGCGGTCTATATCAAAAACGTCATTCCGCAGAAAATGAAAATCAAACTCGTCATCATCGACGTCTGCGAGGGCGACGGCTTTTCCGGCGATTACCGGTACGGCAACGAAGCCCACATCGACCGCTGGGTGTATTCCCCCGCCTCGTGCGACAAACGCGTCGAAACGGATTTTTCGGCGGAATCAGAATAAGAAATCAAACTCCACGTCGTAAATGTTGACGGTGTTGCCCTCGTCGATGCCCGCTTTTTCCAGCGCGTCGATCACGCCTTTTTCGCGCAGCACCTTTTCAAAATACTGTAACGATTCGTAATCGTCGAAATCGGTCTTGCGGATCAGCCCCGTCAGCCACTCGCCCTTGACGAAGAAGGTGTCGCCGGAACGTGTGATCTCCACCGAGGTGTCTTCCTTTTCGGGCTCTTTCGCGACGTATTCCGGCTCATAGACCTTGATCGGCGGCAGCGTATCCAACTTCGCCGCGACGGCTTTCAGCAATTCCGGAACGCCCTCGTCGATTTCGCCGGCGATCAGAAACAACTGCCAGCCGCGCTGTTCCGCGTACGCTTTGATCTCCTCGTACTTTGCCTCGTCGTAGCCGAGATCGATCTTGTTTCCGACCAGGATCTGCGGACGCGAAGCGAGTTCCGGGCTGTATTGCTCCAACTCTTTGTTGATTTTCAGAATGTCTTCCATCGGATCGGGACGTTCCGACCCCGCCATATCGAAGATATGCAAAATCAGTCGGCAGCGATCGACGTGCCGCAGGAAATCATGCCCGAGTCCCGCGCCCTCCGAAGCGCCCTCGATCAAACCCGGAATGTCCGCCGCCACGAACGTCTTGTCGTACACGGAGATCACGCCGAGGTTGGGCGAAAGCGTCGTGAAATGGTAATTCGCCACCTTGGGCTTTGCGGAACTGATGACCGAAAGCAAAGTGGATTTCCCCACGTTGGGATAGCCCACGAAGCCCACGTCCGCCAGCATTTTGAGTTCCAGCGTAACGTCGGTCTCCTCGCCCGCGAGTCCTTCTTTCGCAAACCGCGGCGTCTGTCTGGTCGCCGTCGCGAAATGGGTATTCCCCCACCCGCCTTTTCCGCCTTTGGCGGCAACGAAACGTTCGCCCTCCGCCATGTCGTGAATGACCAGCCCGCTTTCCGCGTCGCGAATGACCGTCCCGACGGGAACGGGGATCTCCAGATCGGCGCCGTATTTGCCCATGAATTTGCGCGCGGCACCGTCCGCGCCGTTTTCCGCCGCGAACTTTCTGCGGTATTTGAAATCCAGCAGGGTGTTTTTGCCGGTGTCCGCAACGAAGACGATGCTTCCGCCTCTGCCGCCGTCGCCGCCGTCGGGCCCGCCGTGAGAAACGTACTTCTCTCTGCGGAACGAAACGCTGCCGTTTCCGCCCTTCCCCGCTTTGATATGAATTGTAACCTGATCGATAAACACGGTCGGACCTTCTTTCCGAAAATCAAACAGCGAAAAGATTCGCATAATGTGAGAAAAAGCGGTTCGAATGAGCCGCTTTTTTCTGCTTATTGTGTTCTTACAAAGAAACCTTACTGGGCATCTGCGGAGAGAACGCAAACGCTCTTTCTACCGCCTGCGATGGGCTTGAATTTCACGACACCGTCGATCAGCGCGAACAGAGTGTCATCGGAACCACGGCCGACGCCTTCGCCCGGATGGATGGAAGTGCCGCGCTGGCGAACGATGATGTTGCCTGCGACAACTGCCTGACCGTCCTGTTTCTTCACACCGAGGCGCTTGGACTCGCTGTCGCGGCCGTTCTTGGTAGAACCGACACCTTTTTTATGTGCGAAGAACTGAAT
>JAGHTH010000040.1 GCA_018065365.1 Candidatus Coliplasma caballi | reverse complement strand
AAAAGGGTATTTTGTCGGTTGATTCAATTTTCCCAACTATTTTTTATTGTCCTTTTTTCGTTTTCGTTCGTATAAAGAAGCAGAGAACGAACAGAAAGGAACGTGATCGCAAATGAGTTCGCTGCTGCGGCTCCTGTTTGATTTTCAACGCTTCGACGCGCACCCGCCGCTGACCAAACTGATCGAAGAAACCGAGCGCCGCGCCGACACGTCCGCTTTTTCCGTTCCGGACGAAACACTTTCGCAGGTGTCTGCCGCCGGAGAAAAACCCGCCCCGCACATCCCGAAAATTTTCTGCTTCCTAAAATGGAAAAGCGAAGATTGAACGCATGGCTTTGCACAAAAAGCCGTGCGCTTTTTCTTGACAAATGCCCGCAAATATGGTACACTTTCCATGGAAAGAAACCCGCCAAGCGCGAAAAAAGGAGGGGAAAGCGAATGGATAATCTTCTGTTCCGCGGCGCCTCGATCGACGAATTCAATTTCGGCAGAACGATGAAGTCCGGCGCCGGCATCAAACTCACGACCTCGATCAAATACAGCGTCCGTTGCGTCGCCGAGAAACACTTGCTGCTGGGCGACGCGATCATCACGATCTCCGACGCCGGCGACGAGGGGCTTTTCCGCATGAAATTCCACCACCTCGGGACGTTTTCCTACGAGGGCGAGATCGAAAGCGACGAGGAACGCCGCCGTCTGCACGTGGAGACCGCGCACCTGCTCCAGCCGCTCTGGAATCAGACCGTCGCCATGTTCTGCGCCGTCGCGGGCATTCCGCCCGTCCTGCTTCCGCCCTACCGCGTGAGCGAGGAACAGATCCGGATGGGAGGCGACCGCGCATGAGCCGTTCCGCTGCCCGTAAAACCGCTTCGCGCGCCTCGGTTTCCGGCTCTCCGCTGCCGAAAACGCCCGCGTGGCTGGTCTGCACCTGCTTTTTCACGCTGACGCTGGTCGGGATCTTCGCCGCCTGCTTCCTGCTGCTTTCCGGCATCGCGACCGACGGCGCTTCGGTGCGACTGCTCGTGTGGTGCGCCGTGGAGGTCGCCGCCTGCGTCGCTTCCGGCATCCTCTTTTCCAAAGAAAAAAACCGCCGCCGGTGGTTTTCCGTCTGCGTTTACGTCCTCGCCGCCGTTTCGCTGCTGCGGATCGTCGTGCCGCTCGCGCTGACGCTCTCGGCTCTGTCGGCAACGGCTGAATAAATTTTACGATCGAAAGGAATTTTTCTTATGAACACTTCCTATGGCATTGAGTTGTATTCCCTGCGCGACATCACCGATTGCTCCATGAAACTTGCCCTCAAAGAGTCCGCCGAAATGGGCTACCGGACCGCCGAATTTGCCGGCTTCTTCGACTACAACGCGGAGCAGATCAAAACCTGGCTCGACACCTACGGGCTGAAACCGATCGCAACGCACACCGGACTCGGCGCGCTGGACGACGAACATATCGAGGCGACCATCGCGTACCATAAGGCGATCGGCTGCA
Organism: Candidatus Coliplasma caballi; assembly: GCA_018065365.1. Lineage (GTDB taxonomy): Bacteria > Bacillota > Clostridia > Oscillospirales > CAG-382 > Coliplasma > Coliplasma caballi. Next base: position 787 of record JAGHTH010000040.1, on the reverse strand, counting down.
GCAATATCGTCGTTCCGTCGGTCCCCTTTGCCACGCAGGAACAAATGGACGCGTCGCTCGCCGCACTGAGCAAAGCGCAGAAACGGCTTGCCGCCGAGGGCGTCGCGCTCGGTTACCATAACCACTCGCTCGAATTCCTGCCCACCGCGTACGGCAAAATTTTTGAGGAAGAACTGCTCGCCCGCACCGACGTGCTTCTGGAGGTTGATACTTTCTGGTCATTCAACGCCGGCGTTGATACGATCGCGTTCTTGAACGCGCACAAGGACCGCGTGTTCCTGCTCCACCTCAAAGACGGGATCCCCACCGCCGCCGAAAATCAGAACGCCGCGCATTGCTACGAGGGCGTTGCCGGAAAAGCCGTCGGCGAGGGCAAAGCGCCCGTCCGCGACGTCATCGCCTGGGCGACCGCGCACGACGTCCCCATGATCGTGGAGTCCGAGGGCCTCGACCCCACCGGCCTCGCCGAAGTCGGCAGATGCATGGATTTTTTGAAAAGCATTGATTAGTTGGATCGTTGTTTAGTTAAGAGTTGTTTGCGCTTCGCTCAAACTCCGAGTGGTTTGAAAATATTTCTCCATAGCGGTTGAAAATATTTTTGGCACCAACCTCGGTATATTTCCGACCGGAGACCTTGTTCAGAGGGATGCAGATTGGACGATCCGATCCGAAGCAATATATCAATATTGCGAGAGTGAGGATCGTTCAAAGCAAAAACCGCTTTAGCTGAATAAAAGCAAAAACGCAGGTTTTTCGCCTGCGTTTTCATTTTCCATTATTCTTTTAT
>JAGHTH010000218.1 GCA_018065365.1 Candidatus Coliplasma caballi | reverse complement strand
TTCATCGATTCTCGCGAAGATCAGATCGGTTGCCGACTTTACCAAGCCGGCTGCCGTTTACAGTATTGACGTAAATGAAGAGAAGTTGATACCCCTTGTTTTGGGAACGACTTCCGACCTCCCGACGGATATAAAGAAATACCAAGAAGGCAAAGTAAATTTGTCGATTGCTTCCTTGATCAATGAGAAACATGGAAATGACTATATGTTCATTCATTCGGCATTGTTTGCTAAATCCGGTGGATTTTGTCCGGAGGCAAGAGAAGAATCCGTACTGTTGAACGTATATGAAGCAGGATATCCCGTACTGTCAGTCGTTCGTCCGTTGGATGACGGTTACGTTGAGGTGTCTTCTACCATACTGTTTATAGATGCGACATCTGAAAACAGCGAAGCAGAAATTGAAGAAATGCTCTCATCCTATTCGTTTATTGAATCTGTTCAAAAATAATAGCTGCATCTTTTAAGACCAGAACAGCCAATCTTTTTTGAGATCGGTGCAGGACCGAAACGAAAAAGCACGCGAGAGCGTGCTTTTTTTCAAATGAAGCGCACTTCGTGCATGAAAAATGAAGCAGAGTTACGCTCTGGGAAGCACGCCTTACGGCGTACGAAAATATAATGATCTCGACAAATCGGAATTTCCGGAGGAAAACAAGAAATTCGGAAAGCATCCCGCCGCCACCGACATCCTTTTTTTGAAAAAACCACCTGCAGCCGACAAAGTCACGGGTTGATAAGGCAGTTTTTGCGTAAAAAAGTACCTGCTGAGAAGGAGCTTGAAAATCCTTTTCAGCATGTTTTCTTTATTATTATGCGTCTCATACCGTTGCAAGCAACGACTTTGGACATCCAAAGCCAAAATCTAAATGATGTTTGCCCTTCGGACAAATGATGTAATGGCGGACGCCATAATGATGTTTTACGGTTTCACCGCAAAATGATGTGATGAGTTACACCCATGCGCCGTCGAGGCGCACATCATTCGCCGCAGGCGAACATCATGTGCAAAGCACACATCATGTTCCACATAGGCGGAACACATCATTTTCGGCGCATGACGGCAATGTTTCAAAAAACATCCTTATGAGCATGCGCCGAAACAGACTGCAGGTGTTTCTTCTTACACGGTATAATTCCCGATGATCTTGTCCCGCAGTTCCCTGCGTTTTTCCAGATACTGTTCGTAATCGTCGAGCGCGTCTTGCAGCTCGTCGGTGTTTTCCCCTTTCGCACGCACCAGCGCAAGCACGACCGCCGAGAGCCGTTCTTCGCCCTCTAATCGCTGCAATTCCACCGCGATCCGTTCCGCCCGTTTCTGCTCGGCGTCGCGGCGCGCCTTTTTGAGCATCACGCCGAGCACCGCCGTCAGTCCCGCCCCGAGCACGCCCGAGGAAGACAAAAGCATCACGAGCAGTTCGCCGAAATCTGCCGCGCTCATGACCACCCGTACACGCAGAGCCGGATCAATTCGTAGAATTTACTCCCCGGACCGCGTTTCCTTTTTTCCGTTTTCACGCGGAATTTCGTTTTCATCCTGTTTCCTCTTTTCTTTGAATTGCTTCCACAGATTTTTCACATAGACGCTGCACGCCGCGCAGAGCGCGCCCTGCGTAACGGCGGCGAACGCCAGCCGAAACCATCCCGAAGCATCGCCGGGCGTTCCGACTCCCAGAAAGTACGCAAACGACAGCGTCGCGCCTGCCGCGGCAAGCAGATACGGAATCAGCCAATCTCTGACCGGACTTTTTTTGAGCGCCATGCCGAGCAGATACAGCACCGGCACCAGCACCATGAGTTTTGCGTCGATCAGGGCTTCGATTTCCTCCATGCCTGTCCCCCCTTTCCCGAACTCAATCGTTCTTTTTGTTCAGTTGGCTTTCGTAAAACAGACCAAGCGAATCGGTCAAGTCCATTTCGGAAACGATCTTGTGGAATTGATCGTTGTTGAAGGTGTGATCGTAAAGATATTTCAATTCCGCCAGCGTTGCGTCTTTCTTGGCGTTCTTCGCCGCTTCGTCAGCGGGCTGATCCGCCAGGGAATACACTTTGTAATAGCGGTTGTAATTCCGGAAATAAACGTCCGTCGCGTTGTTTTTCAGATGGCTTTCCTTGCTCGCCGTTTCGGAGCCGGACTCGTACTCATACCCCAGCGATTGCAGGTTCAGCAAAAGCTGCTTGAGGTAAGACGGCTCGAGTTCGCCCTCTGCCTGCATCTGCTCCAACAAAGAAGCGATGCCCATTTGCTGCTTGTCGCCGTAAATATGATCCTTGCCGGAAACGGTATTGACCATCTGTTTGGCGAGGTTTGCCGCCGAGACCGCCGGCGTGAGATACCGCTTTTGCTTGACGGTCTGCGCCGCGTCGTAAATTTCGGAAGCGATCCCGTCGGCGACTTTCAAGGGGGAAACGCTTCCGCCCTCTCCGATCGCACCGATGCCGGTTTCGCCGGGGGCTTCCTTTTCCAGCCCCGCCAGCTTCGACACAAGCTCGGTCTTCTTTTCCGCCTGACCGGCGCCCGCGGCGAGCTTCTTTTCTTCCAAAGACGCTTTGGTGTCAGCGGTCTGCAACGCAAGATCCGCCTGCCTGTCAAGCGCGTCCGCGTCAATGTCCGCCAGGCGATTCTGCAAAAGCAGCGACAGATCGAGCGCCGTCTGCGCGTTTTCGCCGGAGAATGCCAGCCCGCGCGACGCGAGCTTCTGATCCAAATTCTTCTCCAGCCGCAGCGTGTCCGTCGCGGCGGCGTTTTTGTCCTTTTTCGCCTGTGCCGCGATGCGTTCGCTCTCCGCCTTGTAGGCGTCGTCGGCGTTTTTGATCGCACGGTCGTACAGTTTCATCAACTGCTCCGTCCGGTCGGAATATTCCGCGAGCGCCGCTTTTGCTTCGTTGATCCTTGTTTTATAATCCTGTTCTGCCATATTTTCCTTTCTGCGTCGCGGCGATGTGCAGTTCGCAGATCTCGCAACGCGCATAATCGTATTCTGTCAGCCGCAATTTGACCTTTGCCAGCCGGAACAGCGGCGGCCGGAATGAAAAGCTGACCGTTTTGCCGTCGCCGCAGTAATGCTCGATTTCGGTCGTAATGGGGAACGTCCCGCCTTCCTCGTCGGCGTAGGAAACCTCCAGCACGGGCGTGGCGGAAGCGCGCACCGTAAAACCGATCTCGGACACCTTTTTCCGCCTGCCGCGAATGCCCAGCGAAGACATCGGGGTTTCAAAATAGGCGGTAAATCTGCCCTCGGGATCGTACGCCGAATCGGGATCGAGGAATTCAATGCCCGCCCCGTTGGAAAAATAGAGCATCCCGTCGTATTCGCACATCTTTTCCGCGCCGAAATTGTCGTACGCGTACCACGCTTTCAGCCGGTAATTGTAGATCAAAGCCGTCTGCCCCAGCACGAAATACAGTTCGCCGCCCGCGCGGAAATTGAACAGTTTCATGCCGGAAAAATTGCCCGCCGCGAGCCAGCGCCGCACCGTTTCTCCCACGGGGTACGAGAAACAGATCGCGTTCTTTTCGTTTTCCACCGAGGTGGATTCCCAGCGATTCAGCCCGTCCGCGCAGAGCGTTACGGGCTCGTTTTCCATAATGCACCCCGCGTTCTGCAAAAGCGATCCCTTTTCGCCGTTGAGGTTGAACACCGGGAAAGAGGCATAGACGTTTCCGAGCGTATCCTTTTGCAGTTCACAATAAGAATAATATGCGCGATCCTTGGTAAAGATGAGCTGACGGTCGTATTGCGCGATGATGTCCGTGATCAGCGTGTCCCCGATGACCGTGTAATTGTTCTCCGGGAAATATTCCGCCGACGGCAGCCCGTCCGCAAGTTCGGAATGGAAGCGGTACGCCGGATAGTCCGGGTTTCCCCATAGGAACAGGTGCCCGTCGGTGTCGCCGCCGAACAGCATCACGCCCGAGGCGCCCAGAATCACGCTCCTGCGGTCGCGGCCCGGGTCGTAGGCGATCTCCAGATTGTCGATCCCTTCGGGAACGGCAAAGGCAAAGGTTACCGTGCCGGCAGCGGTGTCCGCCGTCCAGGTGATCGTGCAGGGCTCGCCGTCCAACAGAACGGAATCGACCGACGAAAGCGCCTGCTCCGGCAGATGATAGACCGTCGAGCTGCCGTCCGCGGAGTAAAGCACCCGCTTTTTGCCGGTCAACAGGTTGGTGTCCTCAAAAGAGTCCCCCGTCCCGTCCGCGCCGCAGCCGACCGCCACCAGCGGAACGTATCCCTCGACCTCGGTCAGCGTCGTACCGTCGTAGCGGAAATATTTCTGCTCGTTTTTGAGGTACACGCTGCGGCGGAACTCAAACATCTGCGTTTCGCCCATTCCGACGTTTCCGATTTCCACGCGTTCGGAGGTCGCGGGATCCAACCGGAACAGTTTCCCCGCCGAGACGAACAGAAACAACTTGTCCGTCCCGAGATACCCACTCCAGATCCCGTCGATGTTCGCGGGCGCGGGGCAGACGGGACTGCGGCCGTACCGCTTTTCCAGCGTCCTGTTCTCCGTTACGCGATAGTTTCTCATGTCCGGGGACAACGCAAGGTTGTCCCCGGTTTTGTACCGTTCGTCCAGACCGCCGAAGGCGTCCAAACACATCATCATGCTCATTTTAACAGTCCTCCCGAATCGCGTGGACGCGGCTCTTCCCGTCTGCCAGCAGCGCGTTCCGCGCGGCGCGGTAACGGGCGTCCAGGATCCCGCACAGCGACGGGTCTTCCTCCGCCATCAACAGCGACGCCATCCCGTAAGCAAGCAGCGCGCAGAGTTTTTCGGACAACGCGACCGTTTCCTCCAGACTCGCCACTTCCTGCAAAGGACGGACTTCCCCTGTCAGACGGCGATCCAGCATCACGTTCTCCGCGATCAGCACGTTCAGGAAATCCAGCCCGCGCACTTCCAGATCCGCCAGGTCTGCGGGCAGGGCTGCCCCCGCGCCGCGCAGACCGCAGAGCGACAGCGCTCTTTCAAAAATCGTTCTTCCCGTCAATGAGGATCCCTTCCTTTCTCTGCGCTTAGTGCGCGGTTACGTAACGGCGCTTGAACAGAAGCACGCGGATGCCGAGCAATGCCAAGCTCGATTCCGAGCCAATCTTCATCTTCAGCGTTCCGTCCGCCTGCATGGTTTCCGCGGTGGAAAGACTGATGCGGATCTCCTTGCCCGCGGCGACCTCGTACTCGGTATCTTCCATTTTCACGGGGGAAACGCCGCCGTAAACCGTCAGCGTGATCGGGGTGCTTTCGGACGTGGTGTTGTCCACGATGACGTCAACTTCGCCCTTGCAGTCGTTGATCGGGCAGATCAGATCCACGGTTTTTCCCGCGGCAGTGATCGTGTTGACCGTTACTTCCTCCGAGATAAAATTCTGGGTAATGGTGTTTGCGTTAATCGTCATTGCAAAAATCTTCCTTTCTTTTCAAAAATCAGACGTTGCCGCCGTCGGAAACGGGGCAGCAGATCAGTTCGGCGGGTTTGATGACCTTCGCGCCGAACACGACACGGCCTCTGACCGCCTTGTCGAAGGAATCTTCCATGCGGTCGATGACCTGCGTTTCCAGCACCTGCTCCGCGTAAGCGATCGCGGAATAGGAGCCCGCCAGCATCATGGTGTTGCTGCTTCCGTCCACGGCAAGCTGGTTGGAAACGAACACGTCGCAGCCGAGTTCGTCGGTAAAGCCGACCGAGCCGGTGCCGTTGACGCCATTGTTGACCTGGAACTTGATGCCCGCCAGCAGCAGTTTGGACTTGATGAAAGGCGGAACGACGATCCAGGTTCTGCCGTCCGGAACGTTCGCTTCCTCCAGCTTCTGCTTCATGGAAGTGATGACGCCCAGCACGTTGTCGGGCGTAACGCTCACGGCGGTCATGGTTTCTCCCGCGTCGCCGTACAGACCGAACACGTAGGAATCGACCTCGTTGCGAAGCAGGTAGCTCGCTCTCTTGGTCTGGGAGTCCGCCAGCCCGATCGAAGAACGCAGTTCCTCGATGTCCTTGACCTTAAAGGAGAACGCCTTGTCCTGATCGACGTACAGCGTGGTCGCGCTGTCGTCGATGTCCTCGTAGGACAGAGTGCCGGTGTAGTCATAGACCGAGGGGTCGTTCAGACCGATAAAGGTTACGGAATCGCCCTTCTGCTTGATGTCGCCCACGAAAGAGGTGTTGCAGATCGTGTTGGCGAGCAGGTTGTCCTCGTTGGTGCGCAGAATTTCCGCGCTGATGATTTTTTCAATGCTGTTGTAATTTGCCATTTTGAATGATCCTTTCTTTGTGTTGTTCCGATCCCGCGCCGATCAATATCTCCACGATCTCATGGAGCGCAGGATGTTTTTGTAGTTTTTGGAAACTTCCTTCGGCGTCATTTTCTCGACTTGCTCGCGGGAGAACGACGGCTCGGTGCTGCCCTCGCTGTGCGCGGAAGCGCTGCGAAGTTCGTTTTCACGGTTGACCGCTTCGGCGCGGTCGCCTTTTCCGTGTTCGCCGATCAGATAGAGCGCGTAGGCGTGGACGAGATCCGCGCCGCCGGCGGTATCCTCCCAGACAGATTCCGGAATGTCTTCCGCGTTTGCGTCGGGGAACGCCTTGCGGAACGCTTCGATCTCTCCGCGCATGGCGAGATCGTGTTCCTGCTTGCGTTTGGTGTCGCGGCTCTCCTTGCGGAGCGTCTTCGCGTTTTCCAATTCCGCGATCACGTCCTCGGGAAGTCCCTCGGTGTTGAATTCGGGATCGCCGAACTCTTTCTGCAGGTGTTCGATGAACTCGTCAATGCGCATCCCGCAAACGTCCGCGAGATCGTAAACGACGTCCAGCACCTGCTCGTTGGTAATGCTTTTCTTCATGTTCGTTTGGTTGTTCCTTTCTTATTGAATTTCGGGAGGTAATGCTTCCTCTGCCGCCTGTTCCGACGCGCGGATCTCCTCCAACAGCTCCCGCTTTTTGGGGATCAGATCGTCGGGCAGGCGTTCCAGGTATTGAGAAAGCGTGATTTTTCCGAGCTGCAGCAGCTTGTCGAGCGTGTTGAGCGTCGTGATCTCGGACCAATAGGTACTCGGCCCGACGTCCACGTGGCAGCCGAACAGTTCGTTCTTGAACGCGGACAGTTCGAACGGCAAAAACGCCCTTTCGCCCTCTTTGCCCGCCGGCACCAGCCGCCCGTCGTCGTAATAGGCAAACAGGAAGTCCAGCCAGATCTTCCCGATGTCCTCGACGAAACGGTACAGCGAGCGCTTGACGTTTTCCAGCGGAACGTTGGACGACTGCTGCAGCGCCAAGATCGCGGAAGTGTTGGTCGGCGTAACGTCGCCGAGCGCCGTGTCGGTCGCGCCCATGAATTCCTTGGTCGTCGAGATCGCAAGCTGCAGAACGTCCAGCATTCCCGCCTGCATCTGACCGGCGGGCAGCACCTTCGCCACGCTCTCGACCGGCCCGTTGACCGCCACCGCCTCGCCCACGCGGTTCGACCACTCGTCAATGACCGTCGAATCGTAAACCACCTTGGAAAACGCGGTGTCCATCATGTGCTTCATGACCATGGAAAACCCTTTGTTGATAAAGATCTGGTTTTCCAGAAGTCCGGTCGCGACCGCCTGTCCGTGCCAGGAATTCTTGACGGGCGTCCAGTTCATCACGGCGATCGGGTACCGCGTCAGACCGAGGTCGGTCTCCTCGCGAATGACCGCGTGCCGCACGGATTTGCGGAAACAAACGTGTCCGTCTTCGTTCTTCCAGAGCTTGATCAGCGAAATGCAGCGGGTGTTTTCCAGCTCTTTCTTTGCCAGATCGCCGCTCTCGTAGGAGGTGTCGTCGTCCGGCGTGATCTTGCGGATCTCCGCTTCCGGTACCCCGTTTGCTTTCGCCTGTTTTTGCAGGTTTTCCACGTTTTCACGCATGGAAATCAGAATGTAGGGCTGCTTTTCCACGTCCTTGCAGTTCGGATCGCCGAAAAACACGTTGGTGTTGTCGATCAGCACGCTGACAAAATCGCCCGTGTATGCCTGCCCGGTGCGCACCGTCGGATCCCAGTAGGTGTAGCAGACCGCGTCGCCGCTGATGGCGGCATCCTGTAACGCGTCCGCCAGCAGCCCGTCCATGTCCTGCCTTTCCCAACGGTCTTCTGCCATGCGGTTGAGTTTTTCGCACGCTTCTTCCTCCGCCGTCCCGTCGCTCGTGGCGGGCGCGTCCGACGAATAACGCATCCGCACCGCAGACGACAGCACGGTGGAAGTAAAGAAGTCGATGATCCGGCGGAAAATGTTGAACACCGGCGTAGGCAGTCCGCCGCTCTGCACGCCCTCCCATTGATCCCCGCGATAGAAACGCTCGTTCGCGTTCACTTTCTCGTACAGACCGATGGAATGATGATACTCCCTGCCTTTCTCGTAGAGTTCCCACTCCGACGTATAGGCGTCCTTTTTGTGAAACATCGTTTTGTTGTTTTCTCCTTTGTCAGTAATCAATGATCTGCTCGTAGGTTTCTTCGTCGTTTCGCGGATCGTCAAAACGGTACAGGGATGCCGTGAAAGGCAGCCGGCGCACCTGTTTGCCGGACGGTGTTCTCGACATGACCGCGTAGCGCAGCGCCTCGGGCGCGTGCGTCAGTTCGTGCGGCGTATCCGCGGCGTCCTCGATCACGTGCTCGTCGAACCGCAGCATCGGCAGCGTCCGGATCAGATTCCGGCACGAACGGAAGATCACGAGCCGCGGCGCGCCGTTTTCGTCGATCCGCAGGTATTCCCGCAGGCAGCGCCACCCGGGAATTCTCGCGTTGTCGGCTTTGACCATCCGTTTCACCCCGCCCGCCGTCAGAATCTCAAACCCGCTCTTGCCGCTGTCTTGCCGACGGTTCCAAAGGTCCGGCGAAGCAACGGTGTAGCGGATCGCTTCCCCCGCGGGCGTCAGTTCGCAAATGCGCCTGCCCGCGTCGGACAGAATGCGTCCCGGCTCGTAAAGTTCCCTGTAAACGTACAGCGTGCCGTCGGGCGACACCGCGATCCACAGGCAAGCGGTCATATCCAGCCCGTAATCGAGCGCGCGGAATTTCAGCCACTCTTTCGGAAGATCGAAGCCCTCGCAGGTATGCTTGTCGTAGTCGAATTCCGGAAAGAACGCGCCCTCAAAGGAATTCCAATCTCCGTACAGCATGGCTTTTCTGCGCGTCTCGGGAAGCGCCATCAGCGTTTTCACGTAATCGGGATTGTTTTCCATCAGAAACTTGTTGTCGAACACGAGCGACCGGATCATGCGGTAATCGTCGGGGTTTTCATTCTCCCGATACCGCCTGTCCACGAATAACCGCTTGACCCAATCGTGCCCGACACCGCCGGGATTGCAGGTAAAGTACATCCTCGGACGGAACGGCTCCTTCATATTTCCCGACCAGCGATTGCTCTCGGTGAGGGCGGAGAATTGCCGTTCGGTAAAATGCGTCGCTTCTTCCAATCCGGTGACCTCGTACGCCTGCCCCTGAAACTGCAATACGTCGCTTTCGGTATCGCAGTACCCCAACCGAATCCGCGATCCGTTCGGAAAGCGGAACTCCTTTTCGGTCGAATGATACTCCGCAGCCCCGTTCAACAGCGACAGCAGCGGGAACAGGTGGTTTTCCCGCAGTTCGCCCAGCGTCCTGCGCAACAGTAAGATCTGGATCCCCTCGTGTCCGAGCGCCAACAGCACCAGCTTCATTCGCATCGCCCAACTTTTTCCGCCGCCTCTCGCTCCTCCGTAGGCGGTGTAACGCGCGGTCGATTCAAAGAACTGCTTTTGCTTTTCGTTCGGGCAAACGAGGATCTCTTTGCTCATTTCGCCCATTCTTCCGCCAGCCCGCGAAACACCACGGTCGTCCCGGACTCGCTTCGCTCCTCGGGCTTGTCGCGGTATCCGTGGTTGTTCTTTAAGTCGAACGAAAGAACGGCGGCGGGCAGTTTTCCGGCGAACGCCAACTGCTTCTTCGCTTTCGCGATCGAATTGAACGCCCGGTCGAGATACCGCCCGTAAGCGCGATGCTCTTTCAGACGGAACAGTTCTTCCCGCGTCGTGTGCAGAAATTCCGCCAGCCCCTCGACGTCCGGAACTTCGCCGCTCTCCGCGATCCGTTCGTCAAAGTACGCTTTCAGTTTTCGCACGCAGTCCGCTTCGGACGCGAATACGCGCTCTTTCCGGCGTTCCCGTTTCTTCTTTTCCCCATTCGTTGCTTCCATGCTTTTCTCCTTTCCGGCGGCTCGTTTGCGGTCCCCTGTGCCGTCTTCGTGAATAGCATAGCACATCCGCTTTCGGATTTCATCCCGTTTTTTTCGCACGTTTGTCGCACTTTTGTCGCAGGTTTGTCGCACTTTTGTTGCAAAAAAATCGCACGAAATCAAAGATAATTCCCATCATTTCCCATTACTCGCACCAAACGGATTTCCCTTGACAAATCCCGCGCGGATGTGTTATAATAATACATCTTTCGGAAAGGAGCGATCCATTTTGCGTTACGGATGCAAACGTCTGTTGTGCGCACTGCTGGCGGCGGTCATGCTGTTTGCCGCGTTTTCCTTCTTTGTTCCCGCGCGTAAAGTGGAAGCGCTGGACTATTCCGCGATCAAATCCGGGCTCAACACCTGGCAATACTATTTCAGCCGCACCGCGATGTCGATCGCGCTCAAGGACTTTTACGATTCCGGCGTCCTGCCGTCGATCACGGTCGGACAGATCGCCGTTGAGGGCGGGTTTTCGGATTATCCGATCTCCGTGATCGGCAAGAATTTCTACGGCATGAAAGCGTACCCGTCGCTCTGGTCGGGCAAGATCTACGACGACAAAGAGTACGTGATCTACAACAGCTATAACGACCTCGTCAACATCAAGGGCGAGGAATACGCCAAAAAGGCAAGTATCTGGCGCGCCTACGACGCCTGGGAAGAAGGCATTTTCGGGCATACCCACCTCTTTTTTGAGGAGAGCAAATACATCCCGGTCCGCACCGCCACCAACTACGGCGAAGCGGCACTCGCGATCCAGAACTCCGGCTACGCGGGGAACACGGACACCTACGCCGGAAACCTCATCAAAAAAATAGAAATGTACGGCTTCGATCAGCTCGATTTCGTCGAAGCGGACGAGCACGGCATCTTCGGTCTGCTCATGAGTCAGGCGGAAGCGTATCTCGAGCCGGAAGACACGCTGGAATTGCAGGCGGTCGCCTACCCCGAGACCGAATACGACTACGCTCCGGAAACGGTCTGGGAAAGCGACAACCCCGAGGTCGCGACCGTGGACGAACACGGCGTCGTAACGGCGATCGCGCCCGGTTACACACTGATCACGGCGGATTTCGGCGAGAAAGAAGCGTGCTGCGTGGTCTGCGTGCATTGCAACGCCTGGACGATGAAGCAGACAAACGGCGTCTATACGGTGTGGTTTGAGCCGGACTCCGACTCCGACTCCATGGGCAAGATCTATCCCGGTCAGCCGATCCATATCAACAGCGAGACCGTGTACGACAGCGAAGACGGCAACACCTATTACGCCGTAACGCTGCGCAACGCGGGCGGAAACGTGGTCAGCGGCTACGTCAATACGCGCTACGTCTATCGCGGCGGCGATGCCCGCCTTTCCATCGGAACGCCTCTGTCCATCCTGCATCTCGAAACGGAACAGCCCTATCAGATCCCGGTCGAGATCTACGCCGAAGAACTCAAAGAAAAGGTCATTACCTTTGAATCCTCCGACGAAACGGTACTGACCGTCGATAACGAGGGCAACGTAACCACGCTTGCCGAGGGTGTCGCGCTCGTGAACATCTGTTTGGACGGCGAAAAAGCGCTGACCGTAACGGTTTACGTCGGTACTTCGGTCTATGAGGAGATCATCGCGACCGCGGCGGTCTATATCCGCGACGGCTGCGACTCCAACTATAAAGTGCTCGGCACGATCCGTAAAGGCCAGACGGTCAAACTTTTGAACAACCTCGGCGACGGCTGGTACCGCGTCCTTGCCGTGCTCGACGGCAACTTTGTGATCGGGTACAGCTATTCGAAATACTTCCGTTTTCCGTGGGAGGAAGTTTCCGAGCCGGATGATTCTTCCGTAACGGAATCGTCTTCCGAATCTTCCGAATCTTCCGAGTTTTCGGATCCGGCTTCTTCCGAAACGCCCTCCGATCCGGTTTCGGAATCGAGCGAGAGCAGCGAGCCGAGTGAGCCGAGCGAGCCCTCGCAGGAAACGAGCCACGGCACCGTGATCGTAACCTACAAAACCGGAAAAGTTTCCGTCGAGACCTCCTTAAACGTGCGCAAAACGCCAAGCACGAGCGGTGCGAAGCTCGTAACGATCCCCGACAGAACGGCGGTTACGATCCTCGAGGAGATCCGCGTGGAATCCGAAGCCAAATACAAAGATTGGTATAAAGTTTCCTTCACGTTCAACCGAAAAGATTATGAGGGCTACGTCGCGGCGGACTTCATTCTGCTGACCGGCACCAAAGAGGTCGAGATCCCCGACGAGCCGATCGCTTCCGACCGCTACACCGTGGACGACTTCTGGGTGCGCGGCATCCTGCCCGGAACGACGGCGGACGCGTTCGCGGAAGAACTCGGCAGAAAAGTCGTGGTCAAAACCGCGGACGGAACGGTCGTGTCCGGCAGTTCTCCGATCGCAACGGGACAAACGGTCGATTTCTACATCGGCACGATCCTCGTCTATACCCGCACAGCCGTCGTGCGAAGCGACGTCAACGGCGACGGGATCACGGACGCGTTCGATTATATGCTGGTCAAAGCGGGCGTTCTCGGAACGCTGGAACTCGAAGACGCGTTCTTGCAGGCGGCTTGCCTGGTGGACGGAAGCACACTGTCGGCGCTGGACTATATGCTGATCAAGTGCGTCGTTCTCGGCACGTACGACCTCGCAAGCGACTGAACGTTCCTTACCCAAAACCCAAAAGGTCTGCGTTGATCGCGCAGACCTTTTTTTGCGCAAACGGCTTGCTTTTTTACGCAAAATATGGTAAAATGTCTGGGAGAACGAGAAAAAGGACGGCAAAAAAAGATGGACGGCTTCTACAAAACGATCGTGCGGCGCAGACCGCTTTTCTCACCATGCAGCAGTTGACCAAGCAAGCCGTATCCGACGCCTTTTTCCGTATCGCCGCCGTCCGTTCTCCCGAAAAAATCACCGTCCGCGACATCGTTGAAGAATGCGGTGTTACGCGCAATACGTTCTACTACTATTTCAGAGACGTTTACGACGTCATCGAAGACGCGTTTCTTTCCATCGCGGCAGGCATCGAGGAGCAGACCGATCCCGCCGAGCACCTTTCGGACACGCTGTTCGGCTTTGCGGACTTCCTGTACGACAAGCGCGCCGCCATGCGAAATATCTGCTCCGCGATCGGAAAAGACGCGGTCAAGCAGGACCTCTCTCGCGCCCTGGACAGCGTTCTGCTGGACGCGCTGAAAAATCGCGCCCGCGAGTATCCGGGCGTCAAAGAGGAAGACCTTCTGCTGATCGCCGCGTGCTTCCGCGAAGCCATGCTGGGCATCCTGCTCGACTGGCTGCAAAGCAACGACAAAGAGCATCCGCGCAGGCTGCTCGTGCGGTTCGGGGAACTCTGGAACGGAACGGTTCCGATCCTGCTCTCCAACGCCGCGCACTCCGAAAAGAAAGAGAGAAACTGACCATGCCGAACTTACCCCGCCTGACAAAATTACAGAAACGGTTCCGCCGCACGCGGAAAACCGATTTCGCTGCCGCCGACGCGATCGTCCGCAGCGCCAAAAGTATCCACCTGTTCGCCTCGGCATTGATGCTCGGCGCAGGGCTGCTTCTCTGCCTGAAGACCGGACTCGACAGCAAGATCGTGCGGCTGGTGTTCGCCGGCTGCTGTCTGCTGATGGGCAGCGCCGACCTGTTTGGATACTATTCCAACGACCTGTTCCGCCTCGCGTTCCAGTTCGCTTTCACGTTCGGATCGTTCAGTCTGCTGTTCGGCGTACTGCTGTTGCTGGCGCCCTCGCACGTGCTGGCGCTGCTCCCCTGCTTCGTCGGGCTGTACGTCATTCTGGACGGGCTTCAGAAAGTGCAGCTTTCGCTCGAATGCCGCAAATTCGGCATCGGGAAATGGCCGCTGATCCTCGGAACGTCCGTGCTGGTTACGGCGCTCGGCGTGGTAAGCGTGCTGTTGTTCGACGGCTCGGAAAACCGTTTTCTCTGGATGGGAATCGCGGTTTCCGCCGACGGCGCGGAGAATTTCTGGACGACGATGTACACCGTCCGCGGCCGTTCCGCCTCCCGCACCCACGACGCCGCCGAAAAATAACCGACGCTTTCCCCGTTCCGACACCGTGCGCGGTTTCCCGCCCTTGACATTTTCTTCCTGTCGGTGTATAATGCAAGTCGAACACAGACAAGGATACTCAAAAACGATATGGAAAACAAAAAAACGCTTTTACAAAGAATCCGAAAGATCGCCCCGCTCTACGCATTGCTGCCGGGGCTTGTTTGTATTGCGTTCAACGTCATCGTTTACAACGGCAACCGTCTTCTGACGAACGGCTGGGACCATTACGATCTTTCGAACCCTCACGATTCCATGATCACGTTTTTGCGCTGGACGGTCATTTTTTACGTCCTCTTTTTTCCGTATCTGGCGGTCGGCTATCTCGGGATCGTGCGGGAAGGCAAAAAGGCGTTTTACCGTCTCGCGACGGCGAATCTGATCGCAAAAGCGGTCTGCCTCGTCATCTTTCTGCTTCTCCCGACCTTTATGCCGGATTGGCCGTCCGGAACGTTCGAGATCCGGAATTTCTTCGATTGGCTTTTGCAATTCGTCTATGACCACGACGAGCCGAACGACCTGTTCCCGTCGATCCATTGCCTCGAAAGCTGGCTGGTCATGCGCGCGACCTGCTCCGGCAAACACCTGCCGAAGCCATATAAAGTCGTGATCGCCGTCGCGGCGGTCTGCATCATGCTTTCCACCCTGACCACCAAACAACACCTGGTCGTCGATATGGCGGGCGGAATTTTCCTCGCGGAAGCGGGTTTGTTCCTTTCCGCGAAACTGCGCGGCGAGCGTTTGTTTGAAAAACTCGAAGCCCTATTTACCCGAAAGGAACCCACGGCAGTATGAACCGTTACTCCCCGAAAAGTAAAAAAAGAGCCACGGGAAGACGCTTCTTCTGGGGGTTTGTTTTCATCGTACTCGCAGTCGTAACGATCTGGGTGATTACCGAGAATACGAAAGATTTTTCGTGGGAAAAATTGCTTTCCTATCTCAAAAGCGCCAACCCGTTCTGGATGATCGGCGCGTTTTGCTGTATGCTCGGCTTCGTCGAATTTGAAGG
>JAGHTH010000208.1 GCA_018065365.1 Candidatus Coliplasma caballi | reverse complement strand
AGTTCAGCTTCGTAACAAAGCCGGTCAGTTCTTCTTTCAGGTTCTCGAACGAGATCGTTACGGTAACCTTCTTGTTGTCTTCGCCGACTTCTGCTTTGACGCCAACGTCAAACTTCGCGTCATCGTCCTTCTCGCCGACCTTTGCAGCGATTTCTTCTGCGTAGGTGTCAACAGGTGCGGGAGGAATGATGGGTTCTTTTACGCCCAGAGCGATGTCTTCGCAGACATACTCCTGATATGCGGAGTTGTTGCCGGACCAGCCGGAAGGCATCTCATCGCAGGGAGTCATGTGATATGCGTTGTAAGCGGTGTGTTCGCCATCGGTAACCAGCGGAGAGGAATAGGTGAACATCAGACCGAAGGACTCTTCGCATTCGATGGTCTCTTTTGCGATAGAGAACTCAACGTACAGATCGTCGCCGAGGTTTCCGCCTGCTGCGTTGATCGTATCGGTTGCGGTCTTTGCAAGATAGGTCAGCCAGCCGCCCTTGCCGTCTGCGGTAACATCGAAGAAGCTTCTTGCCTCTGCTTTGTCGCCCTGCATCCAGATACGGAAGTTGGTTGCGCCGGTCTGATAAGTCTCATCGACATAATCAACCTGCGTGTTCTTGATCAAAGTAGCGATGTAAATGTTGTTGTCATCGGTACGAACCTGATACTGAATGTCGATTTCGGGCATCGGATCAGTTCCTTCTGCGTGGCCCTGCCACTGACCCTTCGTGAAGGGTTCTGCATCTTCCCAACCGGTATCGCCGGGTTTACCGTCAACGATGATAACTTCTTTCACAGCAATCGGACCGCCGGGGATGCCGCCGTTCACTTCCACTTCGGAAACGAACATCCAGTTGGAATAGCCGTTGAAACGGAATTCAACATACTTTGCGGAAACGTTGTTCAGCGCAATGTTGATTTCGTTGTAATCAGCTTCTGCGTTGTCGGTTGCGTCTTCAACCTTACCTGCTTCGGTAAAGTTTTCGCCGTCTTTGGAAACGTAAACGTAAACGTTCTTCAGACCCTTGATTCCGGAGCCCATCTTAGCGGAGCCGCAGAACAGGGATGCGTTGTCCAGCGTGTAAATGCCGCCGAGGTCAACGCGGATCCAGGAATAACCGAGTTCCTTGTAATCAGCGGAGCCCTGGTTGAAGCCTGCCCAAAGTTCAGCATAGAAGCTGGAATCTTCGGGGATCTTCACACCGTCGGTCATCGTAACGTCGCCTTCATCAGGGTAGGACGGAACGGGAGGATCGTTCTTATTCTGGTCGAGAAGTTCGGAATGCGTGTAGGTCTTACCTGCAGCAAGGTTCTCGATCGTCAGAGGAGCGGGAGCGTAAGGAGCGACGGTTGCGGTGCAAACGTAGCCCTCTTCGTACCAATCTTTGTCGGGAGTCGTGGTAGGAACAACCTTGCCTTCGAGATCCAGTCCGGTAAATACGAACTGATCACCGACGGTCAGGGAACCAGCCCATGCAAACGCATCGGTACCGCCGATGGTTACGTAGTTGGGCATTGCAAGATGAGCAGGGTCATCATACCAGGTCGTACCGGTACCAGTCAGACCTTCGCAGAGTTCCGGCCAGTTGTTGCCGATGTTCACTGCGTAAACAAAGCCGCCCTCCGGAACGGTAAGAGGAGTGCCTTCGCCGTCAGAACCGAGAGCGATTTCGGCAACTTCAAATGCGTTTGCCACACCCTCGATCGGTTTGAACGCAACGTGATGCCACCAAGCGCCACCTTCATCGGTTTCGGTGAAAACAGTGCCCGCGCCTTCGACGTTACCGTCATTGTAATGCGTCAGCCAGAACATAGTAGCTCCGCCTTCAGCACTTGCGGAAATGCCCAGGCAGCAGATCACGGAAGTGAGCATAACGACTGCCAGGACAAGAGCGATTACTTTTTTCATAGTAATCTCCTTTCTTTTGTTTTGTTTTTTTGTTTTATTGTACCACTTCTTTCGTAAAAAGTCAATGGATAAATCTTACTTTTTATAAATATTACATCATTTTTGTCTGATTTTTGTTCACTTTTTCATTGCATTTTCGAGATTTTTCTGTTATACTGAATTCAACCAAGAGGAAAGTGAGAAAATGACGTGGATTTTTCCTGCTATTTATTTGATCTGGACGGCACTTTGGTCGATACGACCGAGGGCGTTATCAAGTGCATTGACCACGCGCTGAAGCACTTCGGGCTCCCGATCGAAGACACCGTTCCGTTCGGTTATTATATGCGTCCGCCGCTCTTTGAGTCCTTTACAAAATTTGCCGGACTTTCCGAACAGGACGCGAGAACCGCCATTGAGATTTACCGGGAAAGATACGACACGCTCGGCAAAAAAGAATGCTTCGTTCCGGACGGGATCGAGGAGATTCTGCAGGGGCTTTGCGGGCAAGGAAAGCAGCTCGCCGTTTCCACTTCCAAATTGGAGACCGCGGCAGTCGAGGTATTGGAACGTTTCGGGCTGGCAAAATACTTTGCGACCGTTTCCGGCTCCGATCCCGAAGAAAAAGTGAGTTCCAAAGAAGCCGTTATCGAGCAGGCGCTTGACCGGCTCGGTGTAACCGACAAAAGCCGCGTTCTGATGATCGGCGACCGGAAATACGATATTCTCGGCGCAAAAAAATGCGGGATCCGTTCGCTCGGTCTTTACGCCGGCGCCGCGGAGCCGGGAGAAATGGAAAACGCCGGCGCGGATTACGTCGCGCACTCGGTTGCCGAAATGAAATCTCTGCTGTTGTAAACCGTTTTTTCAGTGAGTTCGAAACCATCCTCACTCAAAACAAAACTACGGAAAGGAACCTTTTTCCCTATGTACAATTTCCAAAAATCGCGTGCCGTCACGACGGGCGCGATGATCGCGGCAGGATACGCCGTACTGACTTTATTGCTGTTTCAATTCTCCTCCAGAGAGATTCAGGTGCGGGTTTCGGAAGCGCTCTGCGTGCTTCCCCTGCTGACGCCCGCCGCCGTTCCCGGCCTCTTTTTCGGGTGCTTTTTGTCAAACCTGTTGCTCGGCAATCCGATCGACGCGGTGTTCGGCTCGCTGATTACGCTTGCCGCCGCGATCCTTACCCTACGCGCGAGAAAACTCGGGGACAAAGTGTCCGCGTGGGTCGCGCCGCTGCCGGCGGTATTGCTGAACGCGATCGCCGTTCCGCTGATCCTGTATTTCGGCTACGGCATCCGCGCTTTCGGAAACGCCGACTCCGCGTTTTCGGTCCTCGCGCTTCAGTCCCTCTCCGTGCTCATCGGTCAGACGATCGCCTGCTACGGACTCGGGCTTCCCCTGCTGTTCCTGCTAAGAAAAATCAATTCCAAATATCACTTTTTTGAAGAAAAAGGAGTGTGAAATCATGAAAGCAAGCGAATGGAAACTCGGTATGTCCAGCTGCTGCACCCACGCGGTCAACAGAGAAGTTCTGGAAGCATACGCGAAAGGGCAAATCGACTGCATGGAGATTTCGCTCGAAATGGACTACTGCAAAGCGTTGAATTGGAAACAGCTCCGCAAGGACGCGGACGAAACGGGGGTCGGCCTCTGGTCGTTCCACCTGCCGTTCTATCCTTTTGAAACCAACAATTTCGCGCATCCGGATCCGACGGTGCGAAAGAACACGGTCGCGCTGCACAGCGAATTCGTAAAGCATTGCGGAGACATCGGGATCGGGATCGTCGTCGCTCATCCGAGCGGAGAACCCAACCCCGCGGAAGACCGTGCGGAGCGTCTGAAATACGCGCAGGATACCCTTTCCGAACTCGCGGAGATCGCCGCGAAAGAGGGCGTAACGGTCGCCGTCGAGGATCTTCCCCGTACCTGCATCGGCAACTGCAGCAAAGAGATCGCTTTCATTACCGAGGGCAGCGACAAGCTGCGCGTTTGCTTTGATACGAACCATCTTCTGTTTGAGGACAACGCCGACTTTATCCGTGCGGTCGGCAGCAAGATCGTAACCATTCACGCCTCGGACTACGATCTGATCGACGAAAAGCATTGGCTTCCTTATGAGGGAAAGAACAACTGGGTGGAAATCGTTACCTTGTTGGAGGAAGCCGGATATGCAGGCCCGTTCATGTACGAAGTCGGTTTC
Source organism: Candidatus Coliplasma caballi (assembly GCA_018065365.1). Lineage (GTDB taxonomy): Bacteria > Bacillota > Clostridia > Oscillospirales > CAG-382 > Coliplasma > Coliplasma caballi. The sequence goes on along the minus strand of JAGHTH010000208.1, from coordinate 8,987 downwards.
GGGAAGCCGCGCGCGCTGAATCGCCGCGAACTGAATTTTGCCGATTTCAGAGAGAATTACCTCGCGGTCATCCACAAAGAAAAAGCAAAACGGATTCCCTATTCCGAATAAGAAAGGTAAAAGAAATGAAAAAAGTATTGATTGTTGTTGATATGCAAAATGATTTTGTTGACGGAGCGCTCGGAACTCCCGAAGCAGTCGCGATTGTTCCGAATGTTGCAAAAAAGATCCGTGAATTTGACGGTGATGAACTGTTTGTCACCTACGACACGCATTATGATAATTATCTGAATACCCTTGAGGGACAGAAGCTTCCCGTTCCGCACTGTATTGACGGTACATACGGTCATGAATTGAATGCGGAAATCAAAGAAGCTTTGAAGGGGAAAGAATACAAAGACGTTATCAAAGCCGGTTTCGGAAGTTTCAGCATTTCAAAAGGACTGAAGGACAGATATCCCGGCGAAGAAATGGAAGTTGAATTTGTCGGACTTTGCACCGATATTTGCGTTGTGTCCAATGCTCTGATTATGCGCGCCGGATATCCGAATGCAAAAATAACGATTGATTCGAATTGCTGTGCCGGAGTTACGCCGGAAAAACACGAAGCGGCACTCGAAACCATGAGAAGTTGTCAGATTGATGTGAAATAATTTTTACGGAGAAATGGTATGTACGAATTCAATGCAGAAAAAACAAAAAACGAATGTGTGGGCTGGATACGTACGTTTTTCGAAGAAAACGGAAAAGACTGTAATGCCGTAATCGGTATTTCCGGAGGAAAGGACAGTTCCATTGTTGCCGCACTTTGTGTGGAAGCACTTGGAAAAGACCGCGTGATCGGTGTCCTGATGCCGAATGGCGAGCAAGCTGATATTGATATGGCAAAGTTGCTTGTCGAACATCTCGGTATCAAGCATTTCATTGTCAATATCAAAGATGCCGTTGACGGTGTAATCAAGAATATACCGTTTGAAATGTTGAAGCAAAGCATAGAAAATCTGCCTCCTCGCATTCGTATGTCAACCCTTTACGCCGTATCGCAAAGTCATAACGGCAGAGTAGCAAACACCTGTAATCTTTCGGAAGACTGGGTTGGATATTCGACTCGTTACGGTGATAGTGTCGGAGATTTCAGCCCATGTTCCAATCTTACCGTTCAAGAAGTGAAAGCCATCGGCAGACTCCTCGGACTTCCGTCTGTGCTTGTGGATAAGGTTCCGATAGACGGCCTGTGCGGGAAAACCGATGAAGACAATCTCGGCTTTACTTACGCGGAACTCGATCGGTATATTCGCGAAGGAATCATTGAGGATCCCCAAAAGAAAGAAAACATTGATCGCAGGCACAAAAACAATTTGTTTAAACTTCAGTTGATGCCTTCCTATAAACCGAGTACAGAAACGTGAGGGATCTTTATGTCAAAGCCATATAACCTCGGAATACTTGTCGGCAGATTCCAAACGATTCATAAGGGACACCAGGATATGATTGACAAAGCGTTGGAACTCTGCAATCATGTCGGAGTATTTATCGGTTCATCGCAGGAATCGGGAACGAATAAAAATCCGTTTTCTTATGAAATGCGTGAACAATTATTAAAAAAAATATACGGTGATGAGGTATGTATCTATCCGCTTCCGGACATAGGGGTCGGCAATAACTCCAAATGGGGTGATTATGTTATTGAAAACGTAATCAAATGTTTCGGCGAAAAGCCGGACTTGCTGATTTCCGGAAAAGAAGAACGGCGTATAGATTGGTTTGACAGTGTAAACGGGATCACTATTGCCGAGTTGTATATCCCGAAAACAATTGATATTTCGGCAAGCCGGATGCGGGAAATGCTTATTTACAATCAATTTGATGATTGGAAAGAATACTGTGATGAAAATTTATGGGATCGGTTTTCCGAAATGAGAAAAATCGTCCTGGCGGCCTATGAGAATACAAAAACGTCCAGCTTATAACAGACAAGCTTATGACAGAAAGGATTTTGATTATGAAACTCGAACCTATTGTTGTCTCTCTGCTTGATACCGACCTTTACAAGTTTAATATGAACCAGGTGATCTTTCATAAGCATACCGATCTTTGCGGACAATATTTCTTTAAGTGCCGCAATGAAGGTGTTGTTTTTACCAAAGAAATGGAAGATGAGATCAATGCTCAAATAGATCATCTTTGTAATTTGCGATTCAAAAAGGAAGAACTTGATTACCTTCGTTCCATCCGTTTTATCAAAAATGACTATGTGGAATTTTTGAGACTTTGGCATCCTATCCGTGATTACGTGACGGTAAGTCTTCATGAAGGAGAACTTTCGGTCGTTGTTGACGGACCGATTTTCTCTGCTATGCAATTTGAGATTTATCTTCTTGAAATCATAAATGAAGTTTATTTCAGAATGAACTTTGACTACGATACCTTGCGTAAGTCTGCCGAGGAGAAGTTGAATGCGAAAATCAAAGCACTCAATGACGGCACATATACATTCAAATTCGCAGAATTCGGTTGTCGGCGTCGTTTATCACGTGAATGGGAAGATGAGGTTGTACGCCGTATTGTTACCGAGACGAGGAACTGTGTCGGTACATCTAATGTGTATTTGGCTATGAAATATAATGTCACACCGATCGGAACCTATGCCCACGAGTTTGTTCAGATGTACCAAGGTATCGATTCCATACCGCTTGCTTATACCAATCACTATGCAATGAAAGACTGGTATAATGAATATGAGGGTGATAACGGAACGGCACTTACCGACACTGTTACTACGGACTTGTTTTTGCTTGATTTCAATCGTTCTATGGTAAATAACTATTCCGGTGTCCGTCATGACAGCGGCGATCCGTTTAAATGGGGCGAAAAAATCATTGCCCATTATAAGAAATATGGTGTCGATCCGAAAACAAAGGTTCTTCTGTTCAGTGACGGGTTGGATTTTGACCGCGCACAAGAACTTTATGAGTATTTTTGCGATAAAGCCAAGGTTTCTTTCGGAATAGGGACTTTCGTTACCAACGACACCTGTGAAGAAGCTCTTAATATCGTTATTAAATTACAATACGTCAATGGAAGACCGGTAGCAAAATTATCCGATGCACCCACAAAAGCTATGTGTCGTGATGAAGAATATTTTGAGTATTTAAAGCGTGCCGTTGACTTCAGAATCAAACGCGAAAGCAGCAGAACCTCCGGCAGCAACGCGGTTTCGGAAAAGAATGAGAAAGAACCGAAGGAATGAGCAGACTGAACATCCGGAAAAGCAGGCGGGAAGATCTGCCGGCGATGCTCGCAATCTACGCTTATGCAAGGCAAAAAATGAAAGAGAACGGCAATCCGAATCAATGGATCACGTATCCGAAGCGGGAGATCCTCGAAAATGATCTGGCGCTTGATCGCAGTTACGTTCTCACGGACGGAGAGCGCGTCTGCGGAACGTTCGTTTTCTTCGTCGGAAACGATCCGACGTACGACGTGATCGAAGGCGCGTGGCTCAACGACGAGCCGTACGGTGTGATCCACCGCATCGCGAGCGACGGCACCAACAAGGGCATTCTTCGCGAAGCGGTCGCGTTTGCGAAGCGTTTTACCGACAATCTTCGAATCGACACGCACGCGGATAGCGTCGTGATGCAGAACGCGCTGCAAAAAGAAGGTTTTTCAAAGACGGGCGTTATTTACGTAAAAGACGATACGAGCGATCATTCTCCGCGTATCGCCTACCAGAAAGTTCTTCGGCAAAATGCTTGACTTTTCGCAAAATGATGTTATACTGATGAAAGAAACAAGACGTAAAGGATCAGATTCTATGAACCATACCCGAATTCCCTCTCCGTATCAGCCGAAGCTCAACCCGCATGAAGTTCAGCTCGCGATCGGATTCATCAAGCAGACGTTTCAGAAAGCGCTTGCCCAGCGGCTCAATCTGTTCCGCGTCTCCGCGCCTCTTTTCGTGGATCCCGCAGCCGGGATCAACGACAACCTTTCCGGAACGGAGCGGCCCGTTCGTTTTGACATTCCCGCGATCGATTCCGGGGCGGAAATCGTGCATTCTCTCGCGAAATGGAAGCGTGTCGCGCTGAAAAAATACGGTTTTTCCGTTCACGAAGGGTTGTTTACCGACATGAACGCCATTCGGAGAGACGAAGAACTCGACAATCTCCATTCGATCTACGTCGATCAATGGGACTGGGAAAAAATCATTACGCCCGAAGATCGCACGCCGGAATACCTGCGCGAAACCGTGCGGCAGATCGTTGAAGCGATCGTCGAAACGAACGAACGGCTGAAAGAACATTTCCCCTATCTGAACGCTGCGATCAAGAAAGAAGTAACGTTCATTGATACGCAGGATCTGGAGGATCGGTACCCGGAACTTTCTCCCGAAGAAAGAGAAGCCGTCTGCACCCGCGAATACCAAACGGTGTTCTTGATGCGCATCGGCGACAAACTGAAAAGCGGCATTCCGCACGGAACACGCTCGCCCGACTACGATGACTGGAAGCTCAACGGCGATCTTCTGGTCTGGGACGAGCTTCTGGGCAGACCGATCGAGCTTTCTTCCATGGGCATCCGCGTGGATCCGAAATCGCTGGAAGAACAGCTTATCAAATCAAATTGCACCGAACGCCGCGGCCTGTATTACCATCAGATGCTTTTGAACAATCAGCTTCCGCTGACCATCGGCGGCGGTATCGGACAATCGCGGCTTTGTATGCTGCTGATGCAATGCGCCCACATCGGCGAAGTACAGTCTTCGCTCTGGGATCCCGAAACGATCGAACAATGTAAAGCAGGCGGAGTTCCCCTGCTGTAAGAAAAGAGGTTTTTTCCATGGCACACTATCAGGACGTAACCATTCCGTTCGGCGTTCCCGCGCCATCGCCCGCTCCCTCCGCAGAACGCAAGGATCTGTTGGCGGGGCTTCCCGTGTTCCGCGTCGCGAATCTCGCGCCGCTGACCGAGCATCACAAAACGGATTATTTCAATACGTTTGAGGAAAACTTCACGCTGACCAACGGTGTCAACGCGCAGATCCCGGATTATCTCGACCCGGCGTTCACGCATTTCTCCGGCGGTACGGAACGTGAGATCGTGTACAGACTTCCCTGCCTTTGTGCCGTGGACGGCTTCCGTCTGACGTTGCTGCGGCAGGACAAGGTCGGCGTCGGTATGCCCTATATCGTCGATATTTCCGTTTCGGAAAACGGAGAAGACTGGCATTGCGTTTCTTCGACCCGCCGCATCCCGACCGACGAGCCGGAAAAAGTTTATACGCTTGAAAAATCGTTCGACGGTGTTTACAAAGCAGGTTGGGTCAAGCTCCGTTTTGACCTTTCCCTGCACGTCTGGCTGGAGAATTTCTCCGTTTACGGCACGACGGCGATCCCCGCGGACGCGTTGACGGTCAAAGCCGATCCGAAGGACGAAAAAGACGTCGGGCATTTCGCGCCGTATTCCGACCTCTGCGACACGCACAACATCGTTCTGGTTTACAACACCTTCCCGCCGGAATCGGAAAAAACCGGGCAGATGACCAAAGAGGAAGCGCTTCGCTACGTCGGTTACTACGACAAGTCCGGAACGCTGAAAGACACGTTCATCGACGGCTATCTGATGCTCCCGTACGTGAAATTCTGCTATTCCAAGTGGTATAAATGCGGGGAGGGCTGGCGTTTCTTCGTTGACCGCACCTTTGAAGACGGACTCAACGTCGATGCGATCGAAGAAGCGGCAAAGGAAGTTTCCGACGGGCTCGGTTACGACGTCAAGACCAAGCTGTTCTTGACCGTTCTGCACACCAACGCGGGATACGGAGAACATCCCGACAAATTCGGCGAACTCGGCGGACGGGAGATCGATACTCACAATCTGGAAGACCGCAAATTCGCGATCAAATGGTGCATCGACGAGCAGATCCGCAGATACAAAGAGAAAGCGCGCCCGCACACCGAACTTTGCGGCTTCTACTGGTTTGAGGAAGGGATCAACTACAACGACCCGCTCGATCCCGAGGCGATCCGCTTTACCGCGGAATACCTGCACTCTTTGGGACTCAAACTGTTCTGGATCCCCTACTATCAGGCGTGGGGCTATCAGAACTGGAAAGAACTCGGCTTCGACGTGGCTTCCATGCAGCCGAACTACGCGTTCCGCAAGGACGAGCCGATCACGCGTCTGTACGACAACGCCAAACTGTGCAAACAGTTCGGGATGGCTTACGAGATCGAACTGAACGGCGTGTGGAAAGAGGAAGACTGCATCCGTTACAAAGATTACCTGAACGTCGGTGCCGAAACCGGCTATATGGATTCGATCAAGATGTATTACCAGGACGGCAGAGCGTTCTACACCGCCAGCAAAGCGGAACAGCCGTGGGCAAGAGAGGTTTACGACAACACCTACCTCTTTGCGAAAGAAAAATATAACAGATAACGAAAATTCAAAAAGGAGGACTCTATGCTGAAACAAAATTTGCTCAAATCAATCGTTTTGACAGTAACTCTCGTCTGTGTGCTTCTGTTAGCCGCATGCGGCGGGGAGCCGGGAAAAGAAAACTCAGAACAAACTCCTTCGCAAACCGCTTCCGAAGCGGAGTACGATCCGTCCGAACCTGTTTCTTCGGAAGCCGAAACGGAATCGGAAACGTCCGAAACTTCTTCCGTGATTCCGAGCAACCCGATCGCAAAAATCAACGGAGGCGCGGATGAGGTCGGTATTTATTCCATCGTTGTGCGGTTGACGGATCAGGCAGCCGACAAAGGTGTGGTTGAGTTGGTTTACTACGGGGCGAAGGGCTCCCCGCAGGAAGATTCCGTTGTAAACACTTTCCGCATCGAGTATTACAAGGAGTCTGCCGGGACCTATGAAATTTCCACCTTCTACAACGGAGAGGTGTACCAGAACCAGCACCACAAAGACGAGGTAAAGGTAACAAACACTTTCGACGCGACGCTCCGTGCGGGAAGCGTGGTCATTACCTATACGCCGGACGGCGGAGAAGCGCAGGAAATATTCAAAGCCGACGCGGAGTATTTCCGCGGCTCCGCAAACTGACGAAAAATTCGCGTTATAAAAAAACTACCTGTCGAAATAACGGCAGGTAGTTTTCGTTCTATCGGATCAAGCAGAGAACCCGTATTTTTTCAAAGTAAGCCGAAATATCCGATCGCGCCGACGGCAAGCGCAATGACCGCCATGACGATCGCGGTGAAAATATGCGCTTTGAGATTCAGAGCGAGGATCCCGAAGAATTCGCGCACGAAGCCGTTCGGCCAGAAATACCATTTCGTATCTCCCGCAATGCCCTCGGCGTCAAAGCCGGCACGGCGGGCGAGGATGCCGCTCCGCAGGATGTGGTAGTTGGTCGTCGCAAAAGCGATCTTTGCGTCGGGCGTCCGTTCGTCGATGATCTTTTTGGAAAACGCTAAGTTTTCGGCGGTGTTGCGCGACGCTTTTTCCGGGAACACCTCATACGGCTCCGCGCCCTTGGAGAGCAAGTAGAGTTCCATCGCGGAGCCCTCGCTCATCACTTCGTTTTCGCCCTTTCCGCCGGACGGAACGTACAGGCACGGCTTGCCCGTATCCATTTCCTGCTCCCACGCAAAGCGAATGGCGCGGTTGACACGTCCTTTCAGCAGCGGCAGAAGTCCGCCGCGCTTGTCGATCGAGCAACCGAGAATGATGATGTAATCCTTGTCATGCGACGGGATATGCGTTGCCGCGCGATAACCGAGGATCGCCGATCCGGCAAGGATACATTCAAAATAGCAGAGCATCAGCATCAGAAACAGCGGTACGGACAGGTGGAAGAAAAAGTACAGAGGAGATTCTTCCGCAAAAAAACGCACGCCGCGGATCGCGTCATTGATCAGAAAGACGACCGCGGTACCGCCGCAGTAAAGCACGCCGAGGATCACACCGAACAGGTTGTGCAGCCGGAAACCTTCGTGCCGGATCAACGCGATATTGCTGATTGCCAGAAGGACGCACACGACGAGGATCACGAACAGCGCGTAAAACGAAAAGCGTCTCGGGAAAGCAATCAACTGCGTATATAATTCGTTCTGCGTAAGTTCCCCGTCGGCAAAAGCGGACAGGTTATTGACGAGCAGCGAAACGGCAAGCGTCGCACCGAACAGGATCCCGCCGATCAACCCGATGTTCGTATAGGAATAAAGCGTTTTTCGCATCGAACGACGCAGGAAGAACGTCATGACCGCAATCGAGATCCACAGCAGAAGAAACGCCGCGGTCAACAGCAAATTCGGCATCCCGATCTGTTCTCCGGCGGTCAGCATCCGAAGTCCGAATGCAACCAGAAGAAGCGAAAGAATCAGCAGGATCACACGGATGATCCATTCTTTTTTTGCTTTCATAACGCACCCCTTACGATCTTTTCACCAAAAGTATAGCACATTTTCTCTCCGAATGCAACACAAAAAACGGCAAACCGCAAAAAACGTTTTCATGCCGAAAAAAATATCGAAACCTCTTGCAAAAAAGGAACGGAAATGTTATAATTTGACACAGAATGTCAAAGATTCGGAACGGTATGCTATGAAAAAACGTTTTTTACCGTCCGCGCTGCTGTTGCTCGCCGCGATCATCTGGGGATTCGCATTCGTTGCGCAGCGTGTCGGCGCGGATTATCTCGGGGCGTTTGCGTTCGGCGGGATCCGGTTTACGCTCGGCGGGATCGTTCTGATCCCCGTCATCCTGCTGTTTGACCGCAAAAAGCCCGAAAAAGAAGAATGGAAACATCTGATTTTTTGGTCTCTGATTGCCGGAGTGATCCTTTTTTCCGGCTCGGTCATGCAGCAGTTCGGGCTGCAATGGTCCGGAAGCGCCGGAAAAGTCAGTTTTATCACGGGGTTATACACCGTGCTGGTCCCCGTTTGCGCGGTCTTTCTCGGGAAGCGGATCCACAAACTGACCTGGGTCGGCGTCGCCTGCGCGGTCGTCGGACTGTATCTCGT
>JAGHTH010000166.1 GCA_018065365.1 Candidatus Coliplasma caballi | reverse complement strand
ACGGAAAAACGCTCGGTACGCTGGAGATTCCCGAAGGAATGTGGCTGATCCGGCAGACGAACGACGGGTTTGCCGTGCTGAATCAAACGACGGGTGAATACACCCGGTACGGCGCGGATTGCAAAAAGATGGATTCCGTGACGATCGAAACGAAAGATGCCGTCAACTACCTGCTCCCGTCGGACGACGGAACGCAGTTCGTCTATGCCGACCCCGCCACGGGACATCCCGTGCTGTTTGACATTTCGTCCGGGAAGCAGACGGTCTGCTCGGAAAAGGCGGTCGGGGCGCTGCTCGGTACGTCCGGAGACGCATTTTATTACGAGGACAGCGAAAAAACGCTGCGGAAGATCGGAAAAGACGGGACGGAAACGGTTTTGCATGAGCAAAACGAGGCGATCAGCGTGTTCTCGTACCTGCTTTGCACGACGAAAAAAGGGTTTGGTTTCCGAAAGATCGACGGCGAAGCGTTCTCCTTTTTCGGAGCGGACGGCGTCACGGAATACCCGCTTGCCGCGACGGACGGGTTCCTGCTCTGCGAGGGAAAAAGCGGATGCCGGCTTTACGATCTGAAAAACGGCAAAGCGGCGGAGATCCCGGCAAAAGGAGATTGCACGTCCTACTCCGGCTTTGCAAGCGAGGGCGAGATCTACATTTCGGTTTCGGAAAACGACCGGTCGGAGTTGTACGTCATACAGACGGCGGAACTGACTTTCTCCGAAACCATTTCGATCCGTCCCGCCGAAAAGGGCGATTTGGAAGATCCGCTCGTCTCGGCATGGAACGGCAGCGAACAGGCAAAAGCCGAAGCCGCGCGCATCCTGGAAACCTACGGTGTGATCGTGGGTTACGAGAGCGAGGAATTTACGGACGAGGTCATGTGGTATCAGTTCACGCCCGCGACGGCTGACCGCGCGGACGAATACCTGTTTTACGTTTCGGAATATTTGAAGATGCTGCCGAACGGCATTATGAGGGAGATTCATCCCGGGAAAGAGCCGATCATCTTCCTTTGCGACGAGTTGAAAGGCGATATGCAGGACTTCGGCGACATCGCGGGCTTTGCAATCGAATTTGCACGCCACCCGTTTGTCGCGATTGAGACCTGCAATCCCAAGGATTCGTTTATCGAGAACCTCTCGCATGAGATTTTCCATTTGTTCTTTGAACAGAACGAGGGGATTCGGGAAGCGCTCTCCGAATGGGACGAAATGAGTCCCGAGGGATCCTACCTCATGGGCTACGACGTCAGCGATCCGAAGTACACCCCGTACGACGCGACGGAGTTCGAAGACACCTGGTTTCTGACCTCTTACGCGCGGACGTTCCCCGCCGAAGATCGCGCCGTAACGGGAGAATACCTGTTCCTGTCGGCGACGGAGGGCAAACTTTCGGGCTATTTTAAGAATTACCCGCACTTAAAAGAAAAAGCGAAGATGTTCTGCAAATTGCTGCACGAGCATTACGAAGCGTGCAGAAACGAAACACCGTATTGGGAAAAAATTCTCGGCTACACTTACATATGAATTTGTATTTTTAACTCCGGTATTCTTGACTTTTGCGAAAATATGTGATATAATGTTGTTAAACAAAACGAGAAAGGAGAATGAAAAATGGAAAGTTACTGCGGAGCGAACTGCGCGGAATGTGAAAACAAGAAACAGCAAAAATGCGGCGGCTGCGGAGAAGCGTGCGGCTGTCTGTACGAGGGAAAATGTTTTATTGCGGAGTACATCAAAGCAGGCGGAAAGACGGCGTTTGACGCGTTTACCGAACGGCTCAAAGCCGAGATCAACGCGTTCGGGATCGAGGGAATGCCGGAGTTGAAAGATTTGTACGCGCTCGACGGTGCCTACGTCAACCTGCATTACCCGCTTCCGAGCGGAGAGGCGGTGCCGTTTCTGAAAAACGACCGCATCTATTTAGCGGCGCAGTTGGAGTGCGAATTCGGCGAATCGGAACGGTGCTTCGGGGTGGTCGCCGACCCGTCGTTCCTCCTCGTTGCGACCTACGGGTGCAATGGGAGTGATCCGGAACTTTTACTTTACAGAAGCAGATAATGGGACTGATCGAAAACGCAATCATAAAGATCGTCAAACACAAAATGCACCGTGAGCTGAAGCTTGACGAAGCGACGGAAATTTCTTCCGAGGGCATCGACGAATTCCGGAATATTCCCTACACGAACCGGGTCGGAAAAGAACTTTTCATGGATATTTACAAACCGAAAGACGACGATCCGTCCAGAGAATATCCCGTCGTGGTCAACGTTCACGGCGGCGGCTTGATCTCCGGAAGCAAGAATCTTTCCGCGGGCTTCTGCCGGTTGTTCGCACAGCGCGGGTTTCTGGTCTTTTCGTTGGAATACCGACTCGTTCCGGCGGTCAAGGTCTATGAGCAGTTGGACGACGTTTGCGCCGGAATGGACTGCGTCGGAAGAAAATTGGTGGATTTCAACGTCGATTTCCGGCGGATCTTTATGGTCGCGGAGAGCGCCGGCGCATACCTTGCGCTTTACACCGCCGCGATGAAACGATCCGAGGTGCTGCAAAAGGCGATCGGGTACGAGCCGTCAAGAATGTCGTTCAAGGCGCTCGGACTCATCAGCGGGATGTTCTACACCACGCGGAAAGACGCCACGGGGATTTTTTTGTCGAGGTCGTTTTACGGCAAGGACGAAAAAAGCCGTGCGATCGCTCAATACACCAACCCGGAACACCCCGAGATCATCTACAACATTCCGCCGGTCTATCTGATCACAAGCAAAGCGGATATGCTGGAACGTTATACGCTTGATTTTGCGGGAGAACTCGGGAACAAAGGGATCGAGCACAAGCTTCGGCACATGGGCAGTTACAAGCGCCTGCTGCACGCGTTCCCGGTCATCCGTCCCGACCTGCCGGAAAGCATTCGCGTCGTCGATGAAATCACGGAATGGTTTCGGGAACACTCCCCCGCAGACGCACGAGATTAACGAAAAAAGGCATCGGACACGCCGAGTGTTCTTAAGGACACTCGGCGAACGATGTGTTCCACTGCGTGGAACGTGAT